>CARBWQ010000062.1 GCA_948949055.1 uncultured Eubacteriales bacterium
TGGTTTTAGACCTGGATTTGAGGGTGGAAACATTCCTATGATTAGAAAAATCCCAATGAGAGGATTTAACAATAAAAACTTCTCTAAGAGATACGCTTGCGTTAACGTTGGCGACTTAGAGGCATTTGAGGCAAATGCAGTAATCGACATGGAACTTCTCTATGAAACAAGATTTGTTGGAAAACGTTCTGAGTATGGTCTTAAAGTTTTAGGAGATGGCGTTCTTACAAAGCCTTTAACTATTAAAGCTAAAAAAATCACTAAGGGTGCAAGAGAGAAAATAGAAAAAGTTGGCGGTAAAGTAGAGGAGATTTAATAATGTTTAGAACGATTATCGACGCATTTAAGGTGAAGGAAATAAGGAATAAGATTCTTCTTACTCTCCTTTTTCTTTTCATTTATAGGCTAGGTTGCTGGATACCTTGCGTGGGGTTTTCGCCTTCGGCAATGGGAATCAATGACAATTCATTTGGTTTCTTTGAACTTATGAATATGGTCAGTGGTGGTGCATTGTCAAATGGTTCACTCCTAGCACTGGGTGTTTCACCATATATCACAGCCTCAATCGTTATTCAACTTTTGTGTGTTGCTATCCCTGCTCTTGAAAGACTTTCTAAGAGTGGTGAAGATGGCAGACGTAAAATTAGTTTATACACTCGTATAGCAGCACTTGTGTTGGCAGTTGCTCAGTCGGTAGGTATTGTTGTTGGATATGCAGGTCAAGGCGTTCTTGATAAAAACTTGACTAGTGTTATGCCAACATGGCTTGTTGGAATGGGCGTTGTAATTATCATGGTTGCTGGTGCAATGTTTACTGTTTGGATGGGCGAGAGAATTACCGAACTTGGTATCGGAAATGGAACTTCACTTCTTATCTTCGTTGGTATTCTTTCATCTGCTGGCACAGCTGTTAGCACAATAGTAAACGCTTGTACAACTGATATCACTTATATTTGGTATCTTGTACTATTTGTAGTAATTATTATTGCAATTTTCGCTCTCATTGTCTTTATGGATGGTGGTGAACGAAAAGTTCAAGTAAACTATGCTAAACAAATTAAGGGAAGAAAGATGTATGGTGGTCAGTCGCAATCTATTCCAATTAGAATAAATGCAACTGGTGTTATGCCAATAATATTTGCTTCTGCACTTCTTACTTTCCCTCAGATGATTATTTCAATCTTCTGGCCAAATGTAACTTGGTATAGTGACTGGCTCGGAACTAATTCTTGGCTTTATATCGTGCTTACTGCTTTCTTGATTTTAGCCTTTGCATTCTTCTATTCAAAGATTTCCTTTGATACAAACGATATTGCAAAGAGGCTTCAACAACAGGGTGGTTTAATTCAAGGTATTAGAGCAGGAAAACCAACAGCAGATCATCTTTCTAAAATTTCAAATAGAATTACCTTCTGGGGCGCATTATTCCTTGCTATGATTGCACTTATACCTTCACTTGCATTTAAGGCTATTGGTGATTATGCTGGTGCAGCAGTTCTTATTAATGCGTTCAGTGTAACCGGTCTTATGATTGTAGTTTCGGTAGCGCTTGAACTTGATAAACAATTATCAGCTCAAATGTTTATGAGAAATCATAAAGGTTTCTTAAACTAGGCAAACTTAGTTTGCATCACTATCGTAAAGTATATTAAAATGAAAATTTATTTACGATTCGCAACCAAATGTTGCACGGCTTTCGTTAAGTGATTAAAATATTATTTACGATCCTAAATTAAATGCGAGGTTTAGTCTTGATTGCTTGCGAATAAATTTTAGTTTGCAAGGTTCAATAATTAAATTCTTGCATTTGGTTTGAAAATGTGAATTTGCCAATCAAATTTAGTTTTGATTGGCAAAGAAGAACATTATATTAAATATGAGGTAAAATATGAATATAATTCTTTTAGGTGCTCCTGGCAGTGGAAAAGGAACACTTGCAAAAAAGATTTCAAAAGATTTTGATATTCCACAAATTTCTACTGGTGACCTTTTTAGAGCTATTGTTAAAGAAGAAAGCGAACTTGGATCACAAGTTAAAAGAATTATGGAGAGTGGTGCTCTTGTTCCAGATGAACTTACAATTGAAATCGTAAAGAAAAGATTTCAAGAGGACGATTGTCAAAAGGGATTTATTTTAGATGGTTTCCCAAGAACAGTTGCACAAGCTAACGCTCTTGAAAAAATTGCTCATATTGACACAGTTATTTTAGTTGACCTTGCTTTTGAAACTATTATCGAAAGATTGTCAGCGAGAAGAACTTGTCCTGGTTGTGGTGAGATTTACAGTACTCTTGATTATTCATCAAATGAGTGCAGTAAATGTGGGGCAACCTTAATTCAGCGTGATGACGATAAACCTGAAACAATTAAGAATCGTCTGGAAGTTTATGAAAAAAATACAGCACCACTCATAAACTTCTACGGTGATAGGCTGTTTAAAGTTTCTAGTGATAAAACACCAGAAGACACATATAGGCCTGTAAAGACTTTTCTTGAAAGTATGGGAGAATAAGCGTGAATAACTTATCTCCGGCAGAGCTTGTCTTAGTAAAAAAAGCGTGTGAAATTACACGTGATGCCTTAAACTATTGTGAAAAGCAGATAGTTCCGGGAATTACTACTAAACAACTTGACAATCTCGTAGAAAAGTTTATAATAGATAGTGGTGGATTTCCTGCTTGTAAGGGTTATGAAGGGTTTCCTGCTGCAAATTGTTTTTCTGTAAACGATATGGTAGTTCATGGGATACCTAGTGATGATGCTGTCTTGCAAGAAGGAGATATAGTTAGTGTGGATATTGTGGTAAGATACAAAGGTTACCATGGTGATGCAGCAAGAACCTTCCCAGTTGGCAAAATCTCTAATGAAAAGGCTAAACTTATAGAAGTTACTAAACAATGCTTTTTCGAAGGGATTAAAAACCTAAAAGTAGGACATAGATTGGGAGAACTTTCAAATGCTATTCAAACTTATGCCGAAAGTCATGGCTACTCAGTAGTGCGTGAACTTGTAGGTCACGGAATTGGCAAAAGCATGCATGAACCACCAAATGTTCCAAACTATGGCAAGGTAACGGATGGACCAATCGTTACCGATAATGCAGTACTTGCTGTTGAACCTATGATAAACATGGGACGCAAGGAAGTATGGCTACTTAATGACGGATGGGGTGTCGTAACTCGTGACGGCAAATGCTCGGCTCATTATGAAAATACCGTTCATATCACCAAAGATGAAATAGAAATATGGACTTTGTAGGTGAGCAATGATTGGAATTGGAAATGTAGTTATGGCAAAAGCTGGAAAGGAGAAAGGTGGACTATTCGTTGTGGTCGCTCTTGATGATAAATATGCTTATTTATCAGATGGAAAAAGGCTAAAATCTAATAAGCCGAAAAAGAAAAGCTTTAAACATGTAAAGCTGTTTGACTCAAAAGCTCTGAGTGAGGAAGAGGTGACTGATCCAAACGAAAGAGCAAATGCTAGAATTAGAAAATTTTTATCACAAATAAGGAGTGAACATGTCTAAGGAAGATGTTATTGAATTTGAGGGAGTAGTTGAAGAAGTGCTTCCAAACACCACATTCAGAGTTCGTCTGGCCAACGGACACGAAATCATTACCTACCTTTCAGGTAAACTTAGAAAAAACTATATCAAAGTTCTGGAAGGGGATAAAGTAAAAGTTGAAATGAGTCCTTATGACCTAACTAAGGGCAGAATAACTTGGAGAGAAAAGGGCTAAAAGGAGAAATTTTTATGAAAGTTAGAGCATCTGTAAAGCCAATTTGTGACAAGTGTAGAGTAATCAAGAGAGATGGTAAAGTTATGGTCATCTGCTCAAAGAGTGCAAAACATAAACAAGTACAGGGCTAAAATTAAAAAATGGAGGATAAATAAATGGCAAGAATTGCTGGTGTAGACCTACCTAGGGAAAAAAGATTAGAGCTTGGTCTTACCTATATTTATGGAATTGGAAGAGTAACTTCTAATAAAATCTGCGAAGAAACTGGAATCAGTGCTGATATCCGTGTAAAGGATCTTACTGATGACCAAATCGCAAAACTTCGTAACTATATTGAACATAACCTTCTCGTTGAAGGTGAACTTCGTAAAAAAGTCGACATGGATATCAAAAAGCTTATTGAGATAGGCTGTTATCGTGGTGTTCGTCACCGTAAAGGACTTCCAGTAAGAGGACAAAGCACTAAGAACAACGCTAGAACTAGAAAAGGACCTAAGAAAGTTGTTGCTGGTAGCTCTAAGAAAGGTAAGTAGGAGGTAGTATGGCAACTAAACAAACAAATAAGAAAACCACTAAAAAAAGAATCAGCAAAAATATTTCTGCTGGACAAGTGCATATCAAAACTTCTTTCAATAACACTATTGTAAGTTTTTCAGATTGTGATGGCAATGTTCTTTCTTGGTGCTCTTCTGGTAAACTCGGTCTTAAAGGATCTAAGAAAAGCACTCCATTTGCTGCTCAATCTTGCGTTGAAGACGCTGCAAAAGTCGCTAAGGAACATGGAATTAAAACTGTTGAAGTTTTCGTTAAAGGACCAGGAAGTGGTAGAGAGCTTGCTATTCGCTCACTTCAAAACTGTGAACTTAATGTAACCATGATTAAGGATGTATCTCCAATCGCTCATAACGGTTGCAGACCTCCTAAAACAAGAAGAATTTAAAAGGAGAGTAAAATGGCAAGAACTATTGAACCAGATTGCCGTCAATGTAGAAGAGAAGGTTGCAAACTCTTCCTTAAAGGCGAAAGATGTACAACTAAGAAATGTGCTATGGAAAGACGCCCAGTTATACCTGGACAACATGGCAATTCTAAGAGAAGAGTAGCATTCTCAGAATACGGCACTCAACTTAGAGAAAAACAAAAAGTAAAAAGAATGTATGGAGTTCTCGAAAGACAATTTAGAGAATATTATGAAAAAGCAAACAAAATGCAAGGTGTTACAGGCGAAAATATGCTTTCTTTAATTGAAAGACGTCTTGACAACGTTGTTTACAGAATGGGCATCGGTGCTTCTCGTAAGCAAGCTCGTCAAATTGTAAACCATGGTCTTATTACCGTAAATGGTAGAAGAGTAAATATTGCTTCTTACTCAGTAAAAGCTGGGGACCAAATCGCTATCAAAGAAAACAAACAAAACAATGAAATGTTTAAATCACTTAGAGGTAGCAAAGTTGTTATGCCTAAGTGGGTAGAATTTGATACAAATACTTTCTCTGGGAAAATCGTAGCACTTCCTAGCAGAGAAGATGTCGATGCAGACATCAAAGAACAACTTATTGTCGAACTTTATTCGAGATAATAAGGGAGGTATATTTATATGGAAATGGAAAGACCAAGAATTGCTTGTGAAGAAACTGACAATGGCTCTTTTGCAAGATTTGTCGTTGAACCACTTGAAAAAGGCTATGGTATCACTCTTGGCAACGCTATGAGAAGAACTCTTCTCTCTGCTCTGCCAGGCTCAGCTCCAATCGCAATTCGTATTGCAGGAGTAAGTCATGAGTTCTCTACTATTAGAGGAGTAACAGAAGATGTTGTTGATATTATACTTAATCTCAAAAGCCTCGCTGTAAAATGTAAAGATCAAAGTCGTGATTTTATCACTTATCTTCATCTTAGAAAAACAACAGCAGGTGAAGTGACAGCAAAAGATTTTGATTTAAACTCAGATGTTGAAATCTTGAATCCAGATTTACACATTTGTACAATGGATGAGGGTGCCATTCTTGATATGGATCTCATGATCGGAAATGGTAGAGGATATGTTCCAAACAACGAAAACAAAGAAAAGTTTGATAACATTGATTATATCGCTATGGATTCACTTTTCTCACCAGTAAAGAGAGTAAATTTCAATGTTGAGAGTACTCGTGTTGGTCAAAGTGTTAACTATGACAAAC
>CARBWQ010000063.1 GCA_948949055.1 uncultured Eubacteriales bacterium
AGAACAGGCTATGCAAGTTTAGCAATATAGGGTTAAATCCCTATTTTTTTATATCATAAAACTGAAAGAGTATGAGCTAGTTTGTCTTTAAAAAGATTTGACAATTATAGCTGTATTTGATAAAATTTGCTAGGAGCAATTATGATACATAATATACATTTAATGCCAAAATACTATGACCTCATTTTAAAGGGCGACAAGATACTTGAAGGTAGAGTTAATGATGAGAAAAGAAAAAGTTTCCAAGTTGGCGATTTAATAAAAATAATTAGTAACGATGATGAAAGTCAAAATTTTCTTGTAGAAATTGAAGACATTTATCATTTTGCTGACTTTGAAGATATGCTTAATAGTGTTGATAAAGAGGCCCTTGGTTTTAAAGATAAAACAAAAGAGGAACTGTTAGATATATATAATGGCATTTATGATCACAAAGAAGTTATAACTAATGGTGTTGTGGTCTTTAAAATTAAAGTAATATAAAGGAGATTATTATGTTGGAAGTAGTAACTATTATGAATGGTGGGGAAGAATACCTTAGACAAGTTTCAAGTGAAGTTGATATTGAAAATGAGGATTTGAGTAACCAAGTTAAACTTATGAAAGAATGGTGTGATGTTAATCCTTGCTTTGCGATGGCATCAGTTCAGTTTGGAATCCCTAAGAGGATAATATTTCTTAAACATTCTTCGCAAAATGTCACCGATTCAAGCCAAAATGAAAATAGAGTTTTAATAAATCCCAAAATACTTGACATGCAAGGTGAAACTAAATATTGGGAAAAGTGTGTGTCATGTGACCAAATGGGGTTGGTACATAGACCATATAAAATTAAAATGGAATATTATGATATGGATAAAAATAGACATGAAGAGGAATTTGAGGGCTTTATTGCAACAATACTTTGTCATGAGTACGATCATTTAAATGGAGTTCTTCATATTGATAGAGCTGAAAAGTTAATTGGAGATATGCCTCTTGAAAAGAGAATTGAGTTTAGAAATAAACCTGAGAATGGCTATATAGTTTTATCAAAAGAGGGGCAATTCAAATATGATGAAAAATAAGTTTCTGTTTTGGAAGCTTATTTTTTTAAAGAAAGAATTTGTTCTATATTGATTTGATTTATTTTGTAATATTTGTTATACTTAATCATATTTAAAATATTTATACAATGGAGGCTATTTATGATTATTGCTCTTACAGGTGCTACTGGGAACATGGGACAAGCTACGCTTGAAAAAGTTTTAGAAATCAGCGAAGTAGATAAAATTAAGCTCTTGGTTTTGCCTAAGGATAAAAGAATTAAAAAGATTTTAAAAAGACATAAAGCTGATAAGAAAAGATTGGAAGTTGTTTATGGCAATATCGCAGACAAAAATGTTTGTGAAAAACTAGTAGAAGGTGTAAATTATGTTGTCAATCTTGCAGCAGTTATACCACCTCACTCTGATCAGTATCTAGAGAAAGCAGTTGAGTGCAATCAGATTGGCGTAGATAATTTAGTATCAGTTATTGAAAGTGTGACTGAAAATCAACCAAAGCTTATTCATACCTCTACGGTGGCACTTTATGGAAACCGAAACTCCTTACATTTGTGGGCGCAAGTGGGAGATCCACTGCTTGTCAGTCCTTTTGATATCTATTCAGCGACGAAACTTAGAGGCGAGTTTAGAGTCCTTGAAAGTCAAATTAAAAACTGGGTGGTAATTAGGCAGTCGGCAATGCTTCATAAAAATATGCTTAATGATAATATGAGTGATGGTCTTATGTTCCACACCTGTTTTAATGCTCCTCTCGAATGGGTGACAGCCGAAGACTCAGGTTTACTCATAGCAAATATTTTAAGAGAAGATATTAAAGAAGATTTAAGCAAGGTATTCTGGAAAAGATGTTTTAATCTTGGTAGTGGTATTGAAAATTGCCTTACTGGTTATGATACTCTTAATGATGGCTTTAAAATTATTGGGGGAAGTGCGAAGGATTTCTTTGAACCTAATTTTAATGCAACTCGAAACTTCCACGGTGTATGGTTCTATGATGGTGAAAAACTTGACAATCTCTTTCATTATCAAACTCAAACAGCGAAAGATTTTTGGGCTAACTTTGCAAAAGAGCATGGATATTTCAAAATGGGCAGGATAGTTCCTAAATCACTTATTAAGAAGTTTGCCATAAAGAGATTGTTTAAAAGCCCAAATGCAGCAAGATATTGGGTTAAGCATAATGATGAACCTAAAATTTTCGCCTATTTTGGTGGCAAAGACAAATATGATGCCATTGCTAAAAAGTGGAATGACTTTGGACTTTTAATTGAAAACAAAGATGAATGGAACAATCAAGTTGATTATGAGCAGTTAAAGTCAAAACAAAATGCAAAGATTATTGATTATGGTTATGACATTAACAGTGAGGAAATTACATTAAAAGATCTTAAAAATGTTGCCCAGATGCATGGAGGCAAACTGCTTTCAAAGAGCTTTAAAGATATGTATGAAAAACTGGATTGGGAAAATAGCGATGGTGAGCAGTTTAGTGCAAATGCCTATACAATTTTGAAGGCAGGACACTGGATTAATAGAACATATACTGAAAATGTTTGGGATTTCGATAGATTATCGAAAACAGATAAAATTTATGCTCAGCTATGGTATGACAGCCATGATAAAGATGAAGATAAGCTATATTATCTTGATGAAAACTATAACTCAAGGATGAAAAATTTATGAAAAAGATTTTAATTTGTTACTTTTCAGGCACTGGCAATACTAAAAAGGTTGTGTTGAGCGCAAGCGAAAGCCTACAAAATTTAGGTGGAGAAGTTACATTATTCAATGTTGATGAAGGTAAATTTGATGGCGATCTTAATGAATTTGATATGCTTGGAATTGCTTATCCGATTCACGCCTTTAACGCACCTTCCAATATGATAAAATTCGTAAAGAGCCTAAAAAAGCTTAAAAAAGATAAAAAAATGGCAAAAAAACCACTTTTTATTATAAAAACTTCGGGAGAACCTCTTGCTCTTAATAATATTTCTTCTTTAAAGATTAGGTCGATTTTAAAGAAAAAAGGTTTCACTCTTACCAATGAATATCACTATTGCATGCCATACAATATTATATTTAGGCATACTGACAATATGGCTTACAAGATGTGGAACACTGCACAAAGGGTCATTCCAATAGATTGCAAGGAAATCATGGAGGGGAAAAAGGTGAAATTAAAATATGTACCTTTTGGACGATTCCTTGCTTGGATTTTTAGAATTGAACATTGGGGTGGAAGGTTTAATGGAAAGAGATATAAAGTAAACGATAAATGTATTCAATGTCAACTTTGCGTTAAGCGATGTCCGACTAACAATATAACTATTGAAAATGGTGAGTTTAAATTTGGAAAAAATTGTTTGATGTGTATGAGATGTTCCTTCCACTGTCCTAAAAATGCTATTAAAATTGGATATTTTGAGAAGTGGAAAGTCAACGGTGCTTACAATTTTAATAATCCAAATGAAAATGAAGTTGAAAAACATAAACGATATTGTAAAAAGGCTTACAAAAAATACTTTAATAAGAATGAAAGAAAAATTTCTGACTTTGAAAATATCAGTAAGAATGATTAATTTAAAATTGATTTAAAAGAGGTTGAAATGGAGTTTTTAGATTTAATCGATGAAGCCGGCACTATTACTGGTCAAAAGGAAGAAAGAAAGCTTGTCCACCAAAAAGGTCTTTTGCATCATGCATCAGGCTTGATAATTGTCGGGGGGGGGAAGATCTTAATTCAACAACGTTCTAAAAAGAAGGAGAAAAACGCTGGTCTTTGGGATATGACGGCAAGTGGCCATGTAAATGCAGGCGAAAGTCCTATTGGGTCACTTTTAAGAGAGGTAAAAGAAGAGGTTGGACTTGATATAAGTGAGGAAGAACTTAAACTTCTAGGCAAATATTGGCGTCATGAAGTACATCGTGATGATTTTATTGAGAACGAACTTGACTACATCTATATCTTAGACAGAATTGTTCCAATTGAAGACATTAAATTGCAAGAGGAAGAAGTAGAGGATATAAGATGGGTTAGTAAAAACCAATTTGAAACCATGCTTGAAAATGGCGAAATTGTCAGACGTGAAGTTTGGAAAGATTTGTTAAAAATACTATAACAATAGAAAAAATATAAAAATTTTGCTATTTTTAATGAAAATTAATGATATTTTGTTTAATTTATTCTTTAATTTGAATTATTTATGATATACTATTTAAAAGATAAGTTTATTGGAGGAATTTATGCAGAGAATTAGAAGACGCCCTTTTGTGCCTTATCATGAAGCCCTTGAAGGTTTCACTCAGGCTCGTAAAGAATTAAATGATTCTAGGAACGATAGTGAAAAATTCCTTGAAAAGTTTGAAGAATACAAAGAAAGAGCAAAGTATGAAGATGCTATTGCAATGGATGTTCTTGCCTATTATTACAAGTCGGGCGTGGCAGGTGTTTTGCCTGAAAACTATATGAGATATATTACTTGGGAATTAGTTGCCGGAGCGAGGGGAAATGAACTTGCAATTGAAAAGCTTCAATTTTTAATAGGCTTTGCTTGTGACATTGTCATTGAATGTGAAGATTATGAGGATATTAAATATAAAAATGACATAGATGATCGTAATGCTCTCTATGTCGTTGGCAAAAATATTTGCAAGATTATGGTTAGGGATTTCTTAAAAGCTTTTCCTGTCGATCTTGTTTTATTAGAAGATGACCATGCACCATTTGAACAAAAATATTTCGTTACTTTAAGGCGATATCTTGAAGAAGCTACACCAAAAGTTATTGAATTTATGAAGTAAAATCTAAACTTGTAAAATTTCACTTAAAAGGTTAAGTCGTGATCTTATGATGTCTTTTATTTGATTTTCAAAATTTGTTTTGTCAGCAAGCTCAATTAAATTTTTTATGAGCGAGCATTCAGTTGAAAGAAAAGATAAAAGACATTTTGTTTTGTCACGAGGTGTTTTGAAAGGAACTGGTTTTTCTTCAAAGTCAAACATAAGTGCCAGTTTTTTAATTTGACGTTCATTGAGTGAATAAAATTTGCTGGTGTTCAAAAACCCTCCAAGCGTGAAGAGAAGAGATCTAATATTATAAAGCTGTTCAAATATTTCTCTTAAAAGAGATTTATATTCGTCGTTGTCAATTTGTACAATCATAAAGCCTCTACTTTTTAGTGCAGAGGAATAGGCCTTGGCCATTATTTCATAGTCAGAAATATTCAACAATTGTTCATCATTATAATTCATTTAAACCCTCTTAGTTTATCTATTCTTCTGATTAAAAAAATGTTACATTTATTTTTTAATAAAGAATAAACGTGAGTTATAAACATCAAAAAAATACCTCGATAAAAGTAAATCCAAAACAAATATACCATTGAATATTAAGCCAACCTTTATAACGCAATGGAAAATATGGCGTTTTTCCCGGAGAAGTTTAGTACTTAATTTTACACAAAAACATCTTTCAATGTGTAAATCAAAACAAATTTTGCGTCCATAGTGAAATGGATATCACATAAGTCTTCGGAACTTAGATTTCGGGTTCGAGCCCTGATGGACGCACCAACTATGTGCAACAAAAAGTCTTTTTTTAGAAAGACTTTTTTTGCTATATTAACCACAATATACAGTGTTTTTTGAGCAAATTATCACTGTATACAGATATGGCATATTTCAAGATTTGGAAATTAGCAATTTCAAGTCTTTTTTCAAAATATAAAAGTTTTGATTTTTTTGATTTTTTGCCCAAAATTTTGATTTTTTATTAAAAAGTTGGCTGTCGCAAAATCAAAAATTCAAAAATCAAAACTGAACACCGAGAAAATCAAAAATAATCAAAATAAATCAAA
>CARBWQ010000064.1 GCA_948949055.1 uncultured Eubacteriales bacterium
ATAAAAAATTCTCCTTTTTTTAGATGGTTATAGTAATTATAATAATATTTTTTAAATAAAAAACAATTTATTTAGAAAGAAACAGTGGACAAATTTTATTTAATTATATCTTTGCAGATGCTGAATTTTCTAGTATGAGTTTTAGCCTTGATTCTGGTAAAGATGTGGTTAGATTTAGTTATGATACAGAGAAAATTTACTCAATTGAAGGTGCTAGATATTATTTAAATATTGAACTTTTGCCAATTGATATAGGTTCTGGTACATACACTATCTCGCTCGATAATGGTGTGCAAACAACAATAACTATTGATGTTAGAGAAGCTTTGCAAAGTCTTTCGTTAAGCACAACAAATGAAGATAATTCTGTAAAATTTAAGGAAGATAGTGAAAATAACACTTTAATCTATCTTTTAAATAAAAATGGAAACAGTTATTTTGATGCAAACATGATAGCAAATGGTGATAGAAACTCAACAGCTATTACAAACATTGATGTTATCATTAATAGCAACTCTTCAATTTCTTTAAGAGTTGAAGAGGGTGGTAGATATTTATTGTATTCGCCAAAGAGTGGTTCAGAAGAAGTAATTTTTAAAGTTCAAGGATATCAGATAGAAAACTTTGTTCGTTCAACTATAAATATTGATTATATCGTTGATCTTGTAACTTATGAACTTGCAGAGGATATATATGTTTATAAATTAAGCGATGGTTATAGCTCGCAGTATTCAGAAAACACAAGTGCAAATTATGTAAACGTATATTCAAATACATACAACAATGAATTGCGTGAAGCAAAACTTGAAGTTGCTTTAAAAAATCCTAATGCTTTTCTTTTCCAAAGTCAACATCAAGACTCTATGAGAAGAGAGTTTGTAGCGTCATCATATAGTCAAGAATTTTTATATTTTGAAAGTGATACTGTAATCTTTAAAAATGGTCAAAATGTTGACAGAATGTTCTGGTCATCTAGCCAAGATAATATTTATACAATTGGTAATTTTGGAACATTCGATACAGAAAGACTAGTATTTTCTTCATATAGTTCTGTTGCAAATAGTGGTAGAATTAAACTGCTAGCACATGTTATGCAGTATAATAAACTATATTCGTTTACAATCAATATCAATATTGAAGTATATCAAGAGGTAGAGAGAATAACTCTTCAAAATACTTTGGATGAACTTGAATTCTCGGTTTTAAATAAAGAAAGTAGTATTATTGCTTATCCAACTAATGCAAACGCTACAAATGGAGAAATAGTAGCTTTAATTTCAGGTGGACAAATAAAAGATGATAATGGAAATACATATCAAATGCTCAATGAAAATTCTTTGAGTTATATTGTAAGTGATGGTAAGACCCAAATTCTTTTTAGAGTAAATGAAGATTTTGTAAATGCAGCTTCAAATTATCAAGAAGAAATGACGGGCGAAATTCGCATAGCTGCAAAAGATTGGCTTGATGTTAGTGGTAATATAAGAAGTGGATATAGTGAATATGTTATTACTTTGCCTTTTAGATTTGCTAATGGTACTTTAAGTAATAGATTTACTATACAAGATTCAAATGATTTACTTGCTATGAGAGATAATCTTTCAGCTCATTATCGTATAAAAACTACTATTGATGCTTCAAATATAAATAATCTTCTTCCTCTTGGTCAATTGAAAGGATCTATAATTGGAACGAATGAATATGCTGGTATATCTGGGCTTAGCATTTCTAATGGTATAAGAAATAATGATGGACATGACTATTATGGACTTTTTAGTAGTATAGCAGAAGATGCTTTTATAGAATATGTTCAATTTAGTGGCAATTTTAATATTAAAGCTGAATATTCTTCAAATATTGGTATTATAGCAGGTGAAAATAGAGGTAGATTAATAAATGTTGGTGCTTCAATAACAACATCAAATATTGAGTTGTTGGAAGGAGCAGGCGAGTCTTCTTTTGGTGGTCTTGTAGGTATAAATTATGGCGATATTATTCAAGATTTTACACTATTTGAAGATGAAGAGAGTTCTTTGACTAGAAGTGAAAGTTTAAAAAATTTAATTGAACAAGGCAGAATTTCATATTCTAGAAAATCACCTAGAATAACTGTTTTAATGAGTGGTTTTGTTAATATAAATTATCAAGCTGTTGCTAAAACATCATCTACAAATGAAACTTTTGATAGTTATTTTGGTGGTGTAGTAGGATTAAACTTGGGTTTAATTAAAAAAGTTGATAGCAAAATTCTTACATTTAGTGGTTATAACAATTATTTCGCTTATTCTATGCTTAAAACTGGTTATTCAAACACTTTGCCATCTAATTTAAATCTTAGAATTTTTGTGGGTGGTTTAGTAGGGCAAAATGGAACAATAAATCAGTCTAGTGGAGATACTATAAGTCAGGAAGGAATTATTGTTGGTGGATATAACAATAATGAAACATCTGTCAAAGATAATGTTAACTATGTAATTTATAACGAGTATAAGTTTAAATCTGAAATAGATGGCAATGAAATTGAAATCGGAAACTTTGAAGCTGGCAATGGTCTTATGGTCGGTGGTGAAGTTTGGGGTTATGGTTTTGTTGGTGGTATTGCTGGGAGAATAGTAAATATTACCGATTCAAAACAATTGACCGGTATTACTTCTCGTTGCTTTATCCGTGGTTTAATGGGAAATACTGTTGCAAATGCTACATTAATAGGTTATGTTGAACAAATAAGAAATTCAGCGAGTCTTTCAAATGCTTTCGGAATTCAAGCAGTTGATGATGGAAGAGTTTTGGAAGAAAGTGCTATGGTTGTTTTATATGGTCCAGAAATTCCTGCTGGATTAATAAGCGTGGATGCGATTACTGGTAAAAAGACTTTATTAATAAATAAACTAGGATTTGGCAATAAAGACCATAGAATTGACGCTTTAAATATGGAAGAAATTCCAAATGCTAGCATTAATGTTTATTCTTATGTTAATCGAAATTATATTGAAGGTGATAATGTAGCAGTAATAAACACAAATAGGACTTATTTTTATGGCGATTTTGTGGTCGTTGGTGAAAGTGGCTCACAAGGACAAAAAATAGTTGTTAGTCAATTTAAATTTGCACCAGGCGAACTTAAAAACCTATCAGTTGATGAAAAATTTAATAACAAAATGATAAGTACTACTGGTAATAGTGACATCTTCTATTGTTATTATTTCCAAGCAGCATCAGCTGTTGATAATGATGTAACAGCTTTGCAGGCTTCTATTAATTCAGAATTAAATAGACTTGATATTACAAGTAAGATTTATCCATTTATAGCAAATGGCGAGATGACTTTTACATCTAAGTCAGCAGATATTTTAACTATTGACCAGATGGGTAAGATTACTATTAAAAATACCGGACTTGCTCAAATTACAGCTTCAAGTGTGTTAAATTCAAATGAATCATTAAGTTTTTATATTTATGTAGTCAATTATTTTAATTCTCAATCTATGAGTGAAGAAAAAAGTTCGATAATTTATCCAACTTCGTCTTCTTCATCTGTTGCTCTTGATGAAACAACCATTGAACTCAGAGGAAATAATTCAGCTACTATTTATGTTATACCTAATTATGAATTTAACGATAGTAGTTTGATTAATTTCAAATCAGACGCTAGGGGTTATGCAAGCTTTAAAAATGTTTATTTCTATTTAGCTCAAAATACCGAAGTTTCTGCTGATGTGAAAGTTGTCAAGAATACCTTTACTGAGGATATTCAAGATGAGAATGGAGATGTCATAAAAGTTGATATCGATGAATTTTATTCAGAAGATGAAAACCCACTTGAAATAAGTGTTGTTGGTCAGCTTATTACTTTTAGGAGATATGATTATACCGAAGAGGGTAATTATAAATTAAGAATTATCCCTATGTTGAAAGTTAATCTCAATAAAGAAGAATACTACTCAGAAACTAATAAAACTCTTGATAGAGTAGTGGTTGACTACAAATATGGTGCAATTGAAATAAATAATAAAAATTATAATAATGTACCTATTCAAACAAGTAAAATCATTATAGATGAGATTACTATTATCTCTACGGATAAGAATGAAAAAAAACCTTTATATTATATCCTAGGTCTTAAAGATCAACCTTTACAAGGAAATATTGATAAAATAAATTATCAAGTTATAGGTGAGGGTAATCAATTATTCATTGTATCTTTTGAGAAAGTTAGTACACAAAGTTACTCTAATGGTACGTATGAGCATAAATTCAATCTTAATATTTCTATTAATAGAGATTGTGCTTTATATAAAGATAGATATAATGAAGAAATTTATGGCAAATATATTCTTTATATTCAAGCATCAAGCAATTCTGCTAAATCAAGAACAATCGAAATTGATTTTGAAAAAACTGGTGTAACTTCAATCGTTATTGATAATTATACCTCTCTTGAAGAAAATATGTATAGCTTGTCAACTTCTTCTGATTTAGCTTATCCAGGAGTGAGTGGGTTGTTAAGTTTAACAATCAATCCAGAAGATAGTGATTTTGATTATATCGTTATAGAAAATGATGAGCATAACTTTGATAATGGTCGTGCTAATGCTACTTTTGGTTTGCTTGCACGTAGAGAAAACCAGTATGTAGATGAATCAAATAAAGTTCCTATTTTTGATGATAATATTATTGTTGGTTCAATTGTAGCTAATGGTGGTTTAAAGTTAACCTTAGAAGAACTTATAACAGCATACAATAAAGATCAATTTGTAAAATATAATGGCGTTATTTATTTAAAATATGATGTTAGCTCAAATAATGTAATTGATTTAAGTATATCTAAAATCAAAGTTTCTGTATATAAAGATAATGAAGTAGTATATAGTTCAAGCAAAGAACTCTCAGTTAAGTTACAAAATTATGTAGCTGTTGAAATATACGGCAAAAAGGAAATTGCAACTAATCAAAACAATTTCTATAAAACTTATGAAGTTGCGAGAGGTTTAAAATATAAATTAAACCTAAATACTTATGGTTTTAGACAAGATAGTATACAAATTACATCAAATAATTCTATTGGAAGAGTAAGCTATGAGAATGGCAGTTATTATTTAACTATTAGTGAAGGTAACATTGATTATAATGATTCAAATAATGAAGTTATTCTTACTACCACAGCAGCTCAGCAAGATGGTGAAACAGTTAGAACTGCCGAAAGTCAGACAAAGATAATTGTATATGAATATGTGATTAATTATAATAACGAAACCGATAAAAATTCAGACATTGTAAATGGTATGGGTGATGGAGTAATTAATATACAAGTTGGTACTCAAATAACCTTTGCTTTAAATATCAACGAATTTATCGAATATTCATCTTCGATAAGTGGAGTTGTAAATAAAATCAATGAATTTGTAAATAGTCTTGAACGTGTTGGTACTTGGAAAACAATTACAAACCTTATTTCAGACGATCAACCTGACTATAAAATGGCAGATCCAAATAGTGATAGATTGAAATATCAAATTGGATATAATGATGCTGGATTGATAAGTGGCAAAAATTATTATTTCAATTATAATGGTCTTAGCGTTATTCCTAAGAGAACTCATTTGCCAGAAGAAAAATTCTATTATTTTGATTTTTCAGTTTGCTTTGATGTTGAAAATGGTGTTTATTCAGCAAAACCAATTACTGAAAACAATATAAACAGTTTTAGAAAAATTGAAACAACATTTATGTTAAATGTTTATTCAACAAGCAGTGCTGAAAGTCCAATTCCTATTTATAATTATACTGATTTTATCAAAATGCAATCAGGTGGTTATTATATCTTATTAAATGATATTACGCTTCCTTCTACTGATGATGGAGATATAAAGGCGTTCACACCACTTGTAGGTAA
>CARBWQ010000065.1 GCA_948949055.1 uncultured Eubacteriales bacterium
GAGGAAAAATGAGCCTTTTTAAAAATAGAGAAAAAGTTATTGATCCAATTATCCATGACGAGGAATCTAATTTTACTTTATCTAATGGTGTCCATATCCTAAATAAATGTAAAAATGTTACTTTGACAGGTAGTGCTATTGTTCTTGAAAGTTTTGGTTGCAGTTTTAAAGAAATTTCTGGAAAATCAAAAGTTCAAATGATGGAAGAAGGGGAAGTTGACCTTCTTACTGGAAAAGCTAAAATTGGTTTGTTTAAAAGTGGTAAAATCACTACAATCAGTGATAAAGCTTCTATCACAACTATTAATACTTGTGTTATTGATTATGTTAAAGGCAAGGCTACTATTGGTACTATGAATGGTGGATTTATCCGTTTTGTAGATGATAAAGCAGAGCTTGCTACTATGACTAGTGGTCAAGTTATGTTTGTACGTGGAAAAGCAAGAATAGTTACAATGATAGAGGGAAAAATTATTGGTATACTTAATGACGCTCATCTTGTAAGTATGCTTAGTGGTGATATTACTTATTTACTTAATGATAGCAAAGTTGGAACTATGAATAATGGTTCTATTAGCCTTTTTGCTGATAGCAGTGAAGTTTCTACATTCAATAATGGAAAAATAGATGAAATGATTGGTAAAGCTTTAATTTCTGCCAATATGAATGGGGAAATTGGTTATCAAGATAAACAGACAATCATTCTTTATTCCCCACAAGAAAGTGCTAAACGCATGAATGAATATAGACAAGATAAAGCAGAACAAAATGAAAGCGATGCTGAAATTTTATCAAATGAGATGCAGGAAGAAATTTCCTCTGAAAATAATGAAGAAGAAATGGAAATAGAAAAAGTCGAAGAAACAAAAACATCGATAGTTGGTAAAAAATCTAGAAAGAAGAAGTCTGTTGAACAACAGCAATTAAAATTAAATCTAGAAGATACTGACAAATAGGGTGTAATTTTGTTTTATTAAAAAAGGATAAGTCTGAATGCATATATTTTTAGACGCTTTATGGGATGCAGTTAAAGATACTTTAATAATTCTTCCATTTTTATATTTGACTTATCTTTTAGTAAGTTACTTTTCCCATAATGATAATGAAAAATATTCTAAAATACTACATCACACGAATAAAGCAGGTCCAGTTATTGGTGCTTTTTTAGGAAGTGTTCCTCAATGTGGGTTTTCATCAGTTTTGAGTAATCTTTATTCAAGAAGGATTGTAACCTTAGGTACACTTATTGCAGTCTTTATTTCAACGAGTGATGAGGCATTGCCTTTGATGATTTCAAAGCCTGAATTTATACCTAAACTTTTATTGCTTATGGCTATAAAAATCGTTTATGGTATAATAGTAGGATATTTGATAGACGCTATAATTTCAATATTTTCAAAAAAACGTCAGGTTTTACAAGATTATCACGATAGACATTGTCATGATAAAAATGAAGTAACCTTTGAAGGTGGTGAAATTTTAGATAGTTTAAATGAAAATCAAGTTAAATTAAATGAAAATGTAAATCAATCTGAAAATTCATCTCATGATCACGAATGTCATCATGCTGATGAGAATGAGGGTGGTCATGCTCACAATCATTCGCATTGTTGTGCAACAAATATTTTCCTAGATGCTCTTAAACATACTGTTATTATTTTAGCTTATGTTTTTGTGGCAACACTTGCAATTAATCTTATAAGAGGATATTGTGGTGGACTAGAACCTTTAAAAAAGATATTTACTTCAAATTCTTACCTACAAATATTGCTGGCTTGCGTTATTGGCTTAATACCAAATTGTGCTTCGAGTGTATTCTTGGTAGAAATGTTTATGGAAGGTGTAATTGTATTCCCAGCCCTTGTCGCAGGACTTAGTGCTGGTGCAGGAGTAGGGTTAATAGTATTATATACCTGCAACTACAAAAAACTTGGACTAAATATTTTTATTACTATTTTGGTATTAATTTTAGCCATTATTTTAGGTATTATTACTAATTTTTTGCCTATTTGGTGAAAATAGTTGACAAAACTAGGTATACTAAATTAAAATTGAATTGTTAAAATATTTGGATTTACAAAGTTTATTTAACTTAGGAGAGCTTATGATAAACGATATTAACAAAGAGAAACAAACAGAAAATAAAATAAAGGAGCTAGGGGTATTTGAGCTTAGAGGGCTTGCAAGACAGCTTGGTGTGCCTTCGCCTACTACTAAAAAAAGAGATGAATTAATTTCTTTAATCCTTGAAGCTATTAAAAATGGAAAACGTCTTACTGGAAATCTTCCAAAGAGAGGAAGACCTTATAAGAGATTGAATATTCTTGATAGTCTTACAAATAAGATTGCTCCAAATACCAACGAAAGTATGGACTATAAAAATATTGTTAGATTTGCCCAGGAAGTTTCTCCTGTGGTAGACAAAGTTGAAAGGGATAATCAAGTATATACTTTTGAAGGTATAGTAAGAAAGCTTGATGACAATTGTAGGATTTATGATTTGAAAAATAATAAATGTGTTTACATTTGTGATGATGTAGACTTTTATTCATATCTTGAATCAGGTGATAGAGTTAAAGTTGAAGCTAAATCTCTTCCAGGCGAAAAATATTTTATGGCTCTTAATATTTTAGAAATAAATAACACTTCTCCTAAAATATATGAGCCAATTCCACATATGTTTGGTGAAGAAATCATTGACAGCAAAACATTCCCATATGCTAATGGTGAAGTGTTTGTTGGTAGACGCAATATCTTCAAGTCTAAACAAGACTTATTTGAAAATGATGATTTTGAAAATGTATACAATTATTGCAAGGGCAATGGCTATCATTTTATTACACTTGGTGTAAATACTTCATACGAAACAAAAATTAAACTAAAAAATTTACAAATAGAGGAAAACTTTACAACTGTATATGGAACTGAAAATGATTTAAGTTTCAATAGAATATTAGATGTGATTTTCTATTCATTTAACCTTGTAGGAAGAGGTGAAAAGGTTGTAGTATATATTACTGATATTGTAGAGATTTTAAGATGTCTTGATCAAGCTTTCAGTGAAGAACTTTACGAAGATCATGCAAATAAGGCAAAGGCTATCATGCATAAATTATTGTCTTTTGCTAGATCTTATGACAATGGCGTGAGTGGAACAATACTTATGTGCTATAATGAAAGTGATAATGAAGATAAATTTTTAACTAACGAATTATTAAAAATTAGCAAAAAGATAAATTAATTAGAATTTATGTTATTTAATGTATAAAATAATATAATATGTTAATAATATTTTTGTAAAGTGGCAATGGCCCTTTATTAAAAACAAATCGCAAGTGTGAGTTATTAAGCTCTGGTTAAGGCGATTTGTTTTTTGTTTTTAAACATTTGACATTATTATTCATATAATGTTACAATATTATATGTTTGGATTTTATGATAAGTCTTTTACGATATTTGGTCTTAATATCGCTTATTATGGATTGATTATTGCCATTGGTATGGGAATAGGTGTTTATGTTGCTTGTAAAAATGCTAAGTATAGAGGCTTAAAAACTGATGATTTGATAATTGTTGCTTGTTATGTTTTACCACTCTCCATTATAGGTGCGAGAATTTATTATGTTTTATTTAGTCTTGACAGTTTTAATAGCTTTTGGGAAGTTTTTGAAATTTGGCATGGAGGCATGGCTATATATGGTGGTGTAATTGGTGGCACAATAGGTGTGACGCTTTATTGTTTTATCCATAAAAAGAATTTCCTTGATGTCGCTGATGTCGTAGTGCCAAGTTTAATTTTAGGTCAAGCAATTGGAAGATGGGGGAATTTTATCAATCAGGAAGCCTATGGAATGGCTATAACTAGTCAATCTGCAAAATGGTTCCCGATAGGTGTTTTTATTGACAATTGTAGTCAAGCTGGATGTACATGTGGTGGCAGTGGCTGGCATATGGCAACTTTCTTTTATGAGAGTTTATGGAATTTTATTACTTTTGCTATTTTAATGTATCTATTGAGAAAGAAAAAATTAAGATTCAGAGGCTCATTAATGTGTTTTTACATGATTATTTATGGAACAGGTAGGGCGTGGATAGAAGCTCTTAGAATGGATAGCTTATATATTGGCGCAATTAGGGTTTCTCAATTTTTGTCAATTTTGTTAATTATATTTGGTATTGCTTTTATATTGGCAAGTTACCTCTTGCATAAAAAGGGGAAAATTAAATCTCTTGATGAATTATCATCTTACTATGAACAATCATTGTCAAATATAAAAAACAAAGAAAATAGAATTGAATTAATTAAAGTTGAAGACGACATTGAGTCAGATAATATTGACTCTATAAATTCTTCTGATAATGACAAAAATCAGCAAGATAAGGAAGAATAATTTAATAATTCAAATGAAATAATAATTTCATGAGAGGACGAATTTTATCTATAAAAAAGTCGACCTTACTTTTATGGTCACTTATTATAAACTTATTATTATTTTTGGGAGTTATTTAAAACAATATAACTTTTGGTTTTTTATTTTTTGTATAAACATAGGTTTTCATCTTATAATTAAGAGCATATTTTTCAAATTTGATTCAGCTTGTTATTTTGGTGTATTATTATTTTTGTTAGGTTGCTTTTATTTTTATTGTTATTACATTGAAATTAGCTATTTTTATCCAGTGTTTATTCTAATCTCTTTTGCCTTGTCTTCATTGATAACTTTTTATTGTTTTAAACAACCTTATCATTTTGTTCTATCTTTCTCGCTATTTTTCGTGACAATAGGATTATTATTTTTCTTAATTAATCAAATTTCAATTTGGATTTTTCTTGCAATTATCCTTATATCTGTGATATTATTAATCATAGCATATTTTTCGTTGTAATAGGAGTTAAAAATGTTTTCATCTGATATTTATGGCTACAACAAAGCAGAAGTAGATAAATTTATTTCAAATCTTAAAGCTGAGCATGAAAAAGCTTTAATGGAAGAAAAATTGAAAGTATTGGAAGCTGAGAGAAGAATTTTAGACGTTAAAAGCAAAACACAAGAAATAGAAAATAGAGAAAAAAATATTCTTGCTGTTTTAGAATCTTATAAGAAGGCTCAGGCAGAAGGTAATAGAAATATAGATGTTCTAAGAGGGGAACAGTTGCGTGTTGTATACATACATTTGCAGTCTTTTTTGTATGAACTAAATAGTAAATGTCCAGGAATATTAGTTAATGGTTCATATAAAAAACTAATAAATGAAATTGAAACTATTCTAGCAAGTACTCAGGCTAAAAAAGATGAAATTATCGAAACTGGTACAGAAAATGACCCTATGCGTGTACTTCTAAGCAAGATGCAGGGGAAGAAAGTTCAAGAGCCAATAAAAGAGGTTAAAATCGAACGTAATGACAGTAGAGATAATAGAGAAAGAGAGCGACAATCTTTAATTAAACCTGTTGTAGATATGCAATTAAATGAAGATGATAAGTATGTAAACCTTGTAGATAAGTTTTTAGATACTCAGCCACCAGAGGAAGAACCTAAGTCTATTAAAATTCAGTCATCAGGATTTGATCTAAAAGAAGCAATTAATCCAAAAGAAGATTTAAGTGAAATTATGAAAGCTTTTGACTTTTATTCTGATGGGAATAATTAAAATTATCACTTTAATATATATTTTCATAATATATTAATGTTGATATTTTAATATAAAAGTGGAATTGTTAGTAATTATAGGATTATTAAAGTATTCATTAATTAAAAACTTAAAATTTTTTAAATTTTTAGAAAAAATTTTCTGTTTTTTCTTGACATTTTATTTAAAGTATATTAAAATA
This sequence comes from uncultured Eubacteriales bacterium, assembly GCA_948949055.1. GTDB lineage: Bacteria > Bacillota > Clostridia > Christensenellales > UBA1242 > Caccovivens. Next base: position 5,834 of record CARBWQ010000065.1, read on the forward strand.
TCATTGCAAACTTGTTAGACGGGGTGTAGCGCAGTTGGTAGCGCGCGTGGTTTGG
>CARBWQ010000066.1 GCA_948949055.1 uncultured Eubacteriales bacterium
GATGTCGATTATGGTAGAGTTGGTTGTAGTTACCAACATACAAACTATCCGATGCATCAATGGGATAAAAAATACAATGAAAAAATTAAAAAAGGTTATAAAGATATATCAGATTTGGTTGAAAAAGTTAAAGTCGCAAATATTAATGACTTGAAACCATTAAAATGTGAAAACTGTGACCGTATAATTGCAATGCCAATGATTTATGAGAAGGAAAAGAGATTTGCTTTAAGATTGTTTGTTGGTGCGATTAAAAAACAAAAAACAACAATAAAAGAATTTGAAAATATAATAAATAATTAATAAATTCAAAAAACAAGACAATAGAAATGTTTAGAAGATTAACGGAATTAAAAATATTTATTGAATTTATATATTTTTGTGTTATAATGGTTGAAAGGAGAATATATGGAAAAAGTAGAAGTTGTGGAAATTAACAATGCTGAATTAAATAAAATTTTAATAAAAGATTTTGGAGAAAGAAAATTTTTGGACGAGCTTGGTCGAGTACCTAAAATTCTTAAATGGATGCTCAAAAGACATTTACCTGTACCAAGTAATTTAAAGGAGCTTAATCTTTTATATAATGAAGAGAGATATCAAGAAGCTTATGATAAATTGCAGAGAATGAGAATGACTGAAAATAAAGCTAAATGGTATATAGATTGCAGTTTGATTGTGCTATGTTATTTTAGACTTGATAAGTTTGATGAAGCAAAGAGTCTTATAGAAGGAATGAACTATATCACTAGTGGACTGCCACAGGTATGTCTGAATATCGCTTCAAAAGTAGGTGCGAAGTACATTCCTGCAAATGTAACAAGAAGTGTGAACTATTAATTTGATTTTATCAAAATTTATTTTACTTTTAGATAGGCTTTTGAAATTTACAATTTTTAAATAAAACTAAAAAATCGACAAGTTAAAAAATCAATAGCATATTTTGATTTAGTAAATCAAATTTTTTCAAAAAAATTAAAAATTTGAGGTTGACTTTTTAGTGAAAAAGTGCTATTATATTTAGGTCGACAGCTGAATTTTAAGGCGTATAATTTGATAGGAGTTGTACACCTTTTGTTTTTTTAGAGCGTATAATTCGATTTGAATTATATGCTCTTTTTAGTTTTAAAGGAGAATAAATGGATAAAGAAATTGATAATACGCAAAATGAAAATTTTTATTTGACTCAGACGCCGGTTAAAAAGCTACTATTAAGGTTTGCAATTCCTTGTGTGCTGGCTATGCTTGTGAGTGCTTTATATAATATTGTTGACCAAATCTTTTTGGGTAATAGTTTTGCAGGGCAAGACGGCATTATGGCAACGACAGTTGTCTTTCCATTTACTGTTGTGGCTTTGGCACTTGCACAGCTAGTTGGAGATGGTTCGGCAGTCTTATTTAGTATATCGCTTGGAGCGAAAGATGACAAAACTACAAAGAAATGTGTTGGAAACTCATTGATTGTTTCATTGGTTTTTGGAATTATCTTAATGGTTATTGGTTTCGCAGCGCAGGGGCCAATCTTAAAAGTTCTTGGAGTTTCGGGTTACAGCGAAACAACACAAGTCTTCACTAATCAATACATGACTATAATCCTTGCTGGTGTACCTTTCTATATACTTTCTTCAAGTATGGCGTCAATAATTCGAGCCGATGGAAGTCCTAAATATTCTATGCTTTCAACGGTTGTTGGAGCGATTATAAACTTAATCTTAGATCCAATTTTCATCTTTGTGTGTAAGATGGGCGTTCAAGGAGCCGCGATTGCAACTATAATAGGGCAGGTTGTATCTGCAATTATGTGTGCAATTTATTTCAGAAAAATGAAATTAGTTAAGCTTGATAAGCCTGCTTTTAAACCTGAATTTAAAACAATAGGCAAAACATTAAGACTGGGAATATCTAGTTTTATAACTCAGATAGCTATTGCCATTATCACTATTGTTGCTAATAATGTAGTTGGAACTATTGGTGGAGAAAATGCAACTGATGCAGGGGCTGCACTTGGAATTGTGTTTAAAGTGTTTGCTATCGTGATCGCTTTTTCACTTGGTATTGCAGTGGGAGCTCAACCTATTATCGGTTATAATTATGGTGCGAAAAAATATGATAGAGTAAGAGAGGCTTTTAAACTTGTTATCATTTGTAATATAGTTTTAGGTATAATTGCTACAATTCTATTTGAAGCTATGCCTAGTGTGATTGTTGCCATATTTGGTAAAGGTAGTGATTTTTATAAAGATTTTGCAATATTAAGTTTTAGAATTTATCTTGGAGGAATATGTTTTTGTTGCTTGCAAAAAGCAAGTTGTATTCTCTTGCAATCAATCAATAAGCCATATAAGGCTCTTATCCTTTCACTTATGAGAGATGTAATTTTACTTGTTCCAGGGGTTTGTTTGCTAGGAATACTTGGCAATCTTCACTTAATGCTTTGGGCAGGTATAATTGCTGACGTTGGTGCATTTATTCCAACTATAATATTTGTTTTAATTGAAATGCGAAAACTTAAAAAACAATCAAATATTGCTATTGTTATGCCAAAATATTCGCAAACTGATGCCAGTGGTAATTTAGTTATCACAATTGGTAGAGAGTTTGGAAGTGGTGGAAAGTATATAGGTCAGGAACTAGCAAAACGCTTAAAGATTAACTGCTATGATAATGAACTTATCTCAAAAGTAGCAAATGATTTTAGTCTTGATTTAGATTTATTAAAATCGGTTGATGGGAAACAAAAATTAAGTTTTTGGTATGGATTTGCAAGCAATTATGTTTTTGCAAATAACAATCAACCATTGCCAATAAGTCCAGAAGATAGTTTATTTTTGAAACAATGTCACACAATAGAAAACTTATATGAAAATGAAAATTGTATAATAATTGGAAGATGTGCTGACTTTATTTTAAAGGACAGACCAAATGTTATAAAAATATTCATTTATTCTTCTGATTTAGAATTTAAGATAAATTAAAAGGTTAAACTAGAAAACTGTACAGAAAAAGAAGCAAAGGATAACATTGAGAAAATAGATAAACAACGAGCAAATTATTACAAGCATTTTACCTCTCTTGAATGGGGAGATAAGGCAAATTATGATATCTGTCTAGACACATCAACTATTGGAATTGAACAGACAATTGATATTTTAGAAGGATATTTAAAAAAATATATAAAAGAAAAAGGAGCTAAAAACAATGACAAAATATAATGAAGCATATAATAGAGAATTAGTAGCCCTTATTAAAAGTGGAGTAAAGCCAGAAGAGGCAATAAAAATAGCCGAAAGTCATATTGGAAATTATGATAAGGTTGTAGAGCAAATCGCAAAAGAGCGAGCAGATGAAAAAACACTTACTGCCAAGCAAAGAAAATACGCAAATATCCTTAAAGATAGAATTAAAGCTGGTGAGAATCCAGAAGATGTTGTTGAAGACATGAATGATTTAGATATGCAATAGCTGTTAAAAATCAAAAACAATTTTAATTTCTAGAAAACTCACTATAAGTAGTGAGTTTTTTATTAAAAAGTTTGTTGAATATTGCAACATATGTTATAATTAAATTAAACATTAAAATTATTTAAGTTGACTATTTTTATTATAATATTTCATGGAGGAAAAAGTGCTAGGTGCAATAGTTGGTGATATAGTAGGATCAATTTATGAGTTCAATAATATTAGAAGAAAGGACTTTATATTGTTTGATCCATATTGTTTTTTTACAGACGATAGTATTATGACTTTTGCTGTTGCAGAAGCTTTAAGAAAGTCAAAACGCAAAGGATATAAGAACTTGGGCATGCAAACAATAAAAGAAATGCAGAGGTTTGGAAAGTTATATCCAGACGCAAGTTATGGAAGAGCGTTTAAAAGTTGGCTTAAAGAAAAAAATCCTTCACCATACAACTCATTTGGAAATGGTTCGGCAATGAGAGTTAGTCCAGTTGCCTATTTTGCTAAAAATATTGATGAAGTTAAAATGCTTTCAAAGGAAGTGACTGCTGTTACGCATAATCACGTTGAGGGAATTAAGGGTGCTGAAAGTACAGCTGTTGCAATTTGGATGGCACTAAATAAGTGTAGTAAAGAAGAAATAAAAGGCTTTATAGAAGAAAATTATTATAAGCTTGACTATGATTATAATGATTTAAAAGCTAATTATATTTTTAATGAAACATGCCAAAAAACTGTTCCACAAGCGATTTATTGTTTTCTTATAAGTAATGATTTTGAAGATTGTTTAAGGACAAGCGTTTCTATCGGTGGAGATACCGACACTTTATGTGCAATATCTTGTGCTATTGCCGAAGCGTATTATGGGATGCCAGAAAATTTGCACAAGGCTACATTGACGTATTTAGATAAAAGACTGCTTAAACTCTATAACAAGCATTATAAACAAAGTACTAATTTGTGTTAATTTTATTGATATAAAGTAATAACGAGTTTTTGATAAATAACTATTAAACATTAGTAGAAAATTTTTTAGCAGTAGAAATAGAATTAATTTCTAATTAAAAAAAGGAGAAAATATGGCAAATAAAGTGATTGCTATTTGTTATGATTTTGATAAAACGCTTGCAACCAAAAACATGCAGGATTTCTCTTTTATACCTAATTTAGGTATGACATCAGAGGAATTTTGGCTCATGTGCAGAAAACAGGTTAAAAATCAAGGTATGGATTCTACACTAAGCTATTTAAAAGTAATGATGGATGAATGTGCTAAGCGTGGTATAAAGATGACACGTTCATATTTGCAACAAATGGGCAAAGATATTATATTTTTTGAAGGTGTAAGCACTTGGTTTAAAAGATTAAATAGTTATGCAAAAAAACACGGGGTTACACTAGAACATTATATAATCTCAGCTGGAAATAAGGAAATTATTGAAGGTTGCTCGATATTTAAAGAGTTTAAAAACGTTTTTGGTTGTGAATTCCTTTATGGCAAAGATGGGGTTGCTCTTTGGCCTAAAACACTTGTTAATTATACCTTGAAAACACAATTTTTGTTCAGAATTTGCAAGGGCATTAATGACCTTACTGATGAAGAAAAAATTAATCAACGAGTGGTAGAAAAACACGTTGAATTTAGGAATATGATATACTTAGGCGATGGCTTAACTGATATTCCTTGTATGACACTAGTTAAAGAGAAGGGTGGCGTAGCTATTTCAGTATATCAACCTAATAAGAAAGAAGCGTGTATAAGTCTTGTTCATGATAATAGAGTCAATTTTGCTTGCAAAAGTGACTTTAAAAGTGGCTCATCTCTTGAAAAGCTGGTTAAGTTGATAATCGACTCAATGTCTTTAAAAGAAAAACTACTTAAAAAAGAACAGGAAATGTCGAAACGAATAAATATGTAGTTTAATAGGAGATAAAATGAAAATAGAGATTAATAAACATAGTTCTATTTGCATAAATGGCAATATTTTTATAGATCCATTACATTTAAGTAAAAGTGCAAAAGCCAAATATATATTTATTACTCATCCACATTGGGACCATTTTTCTATTGAGGATATTAATAAAATCTTAGATAGAAAAACCATTTTAATATGTCCCAAATCAATGGAAAATGAAGCTTCTAAAATTTCATGTGACAAAGTTTTAGTAGAGCCAGAAAGTACCTATCATTTGCCAGATTTAGATTTTACAACTTTTAGGGCGTATAACATTGATAAAAAGTTTCATCCAAAAGGAAATGATTGGGTGGGATATAAGCTAAGAATAGAGGATAAGGATATCGCTATAATTGGCGATAGTGACTTGACAAGTGAATTGAGTGGTCTTAGTGCTGATATTTTAATTGTTCCTATTGGTGGAACTTATACAATGAATGTAGATGAGGCGA
>CARBWQ010000067.1 GCA_948949055.1 uncultured Eubacteriales bacterium
ACTGCACTTTTTTCAGGTGCTTATATACCTTCTTTTAGATTGATTAGCATTAAAAATCGAAAACTTATCGTTTCTAGCATAGTAAATAGCTATGTTATGGCCAAGAAGTCAAAGCTTGACATTTCTTTAAAGGAAATCGAAAGTCTTTCATTGTCAGGTGGTGATGTAGTTGAAGTGATAAAATCGTTAAACCTAGCTAAAAACTCAGGCTTAAAACTTTCATTTGAACTAGCTAGTGCTATTGAGCTTGCTTCACAAAGAGTTTTTGAAATTGTGCAGGAAAGCATAACCTCAAAAGTAATCTCAATTGACAATATCAGAGCTTTTACACAAGATGAAGTTGAGATAATAGCAAGTGCAAGAGCGTCAGTTAAACTCGTTCTTGATAAGTATATTGATGGTTTAGGCTTAGAAGATTTAAAGGGGACTATTAATGCTTGGATTCTTGAAAATATTTCAAAGACAAAAGATCATAAAGATATTTTAAGAGAACCTAATAAAAGCTTACTTTCAAATTTAGATCTTAGAGTAGTTACTCAAAAATCAATGTTTAATGTGATTGATGTCAATATTTCTAGTGTGGAAATTGGTCGTGACCTTAATGCTGAAAGAGAAATCAAGTCAGCTGAAAAAGAAAGAGTGTATGCTTCAATTGAGGCAGAAAGAAGAAAAAATGCTGAGGAAATTAAAGAACTTAGAATGAGAGCCAAGACAGAAGAAATGAAATCAGCAGTTCTTGAAGCAGAAGCAGATGTTCCTCGTGCTATCTCACAAGCTATAAAAGAAGGTAGATTCTCAGTTATGGATTACTATAAGCTGATGAACCTTCAAGCTGATACAGCTATGAGAAGAGCAATTATCAGCAGTAAAAATAATGATGACGATGATGATGACGATGAAGGAGATTTCTTCTAATGAGTACTTTGCATATTATTTTAATTATTTGTGCAGGCTTGGTATTTGCTGTTGTTTCTTTCATAACATTCATTTCACTTACAAATAGACGTAAATCAAAGAAACTACAAGAAAATCTCAATAAATATAAACAAGAAACAAAGAAAGAAGAAGAGCAAACGCAAGCAGTTACAATAGCTCATGATGAAAAAGGCGAAAGCATGTCTGAGGAAGATCTATTTAGCGATGACGAATTTGGAAGCAAAAATGGAGGCTTTTTCACAAGTAATAAAAAAGAAGATGAAGAAGACGAATTCAATTTTGAAGAAGAGTTTAAGGACGATCGCGAAGAAGAATTGCCAAGAATGCCAAGAAGACCTAGTTATCGAGAGGAAATGCAAAAGCGTAAGCAAAATGATGCCGACTTTGAAAAATTCTTAGATGAGCATGCATTTTCGAGAAAGGTTTTTGATAAGCCTCTTCTTGAAAAGATTAAAAAGTTGCCACCAGAAATAAAATCTATTATAATGGGTAACATTTTTGACAAATTTAATGACGATAAATAACATATTTTATAATTTTTTTATAACTTAAAATAAATTAGATTAAACACGCATAAACATATTTAAATGGAGGTTTTGCGTGTTTAATTTTTTTGATGAAATAAGGAAAAAATCATCTAGTCCAGAACTCCTTAATAGCTTTAATATTGTAAATATGTCTGGTGGACTATTGTACGTGGAAGGTCATCTAGGGCTTACTGTACTCTCAACTGAAATGATAGCATTTAAGATTAAGAAGGGTAGAGTTGTTGTAGAGGGAAATAATCTTAAACTAGCAGAGTTGACCGATAATACAATGTTAATTCAAGGTAATATAGTTAAAACGGAGTTATTTTAATGTTAAAAAAAGGAAGAACGCATGTTAAAGTAAAAGGGCTTAATCAAGAGCGTACGATTAATAATGTTATTAAAAGCATGAAAATTTATAACTATAATAGAATTGAACATAACCTCTGTGAATTTGAGGTCGATTATTCTCGTCATAAAACTCTTGTAAAAATGCTTAAAGAAGGAGGGCTGGAAGTTGAGTACATTTCTCATTTTGGAACGTTATCCTTCTTTAAAAGATTGCTAACTAGTTATGGATTAATTGTAGCTCTAATTTTTTGTAGCCTTTTTTATTTTTTTCAATATAATTTAGTACTAAAAATAGATGTATTTGGTTTGGATAAACAAAATTCAAAGAGGGTAATAAGTTTTGTTGATGATAATTTAAATTCCAGATTTAAAAGCAGAATAGATACCAAGTCATTAGAGATTTTAGTGAAAGATAACTTTGAAGAGGTAAGTTCAATAAGTGTAGCTATTATTGGTCAGAGTTTAGTGATAAATGTAAATAAAGCTGTTATTCCAGATGAAATGAAAGAAGGTGAGGCCATTATAAGTCAGTATGATGGACTTATTACCGATATTACACTTGTGCAAGGAACTCTTGCAGTTGATGTCGGAGATATTGTTCAAAAGGGCGATGTGCTTGTTTATCCTTATATTATTGATGCTGAGGGCGAGCAAAGAGCTGTTACACCAAAGGCTGAAATCTATGCTGATATATGGCTAGGTGAAAGCGAAACCCATTATGATTACTATATAAGTACAATAAGGACGGGTAATCAATTTACAAAAAGTGAGATTTATTTAGGCAAACTTTTAATTTATTCTAATATTAGCGAAAATCCTTATAAACAATTTGAAACTAAGGAGAAATCTCAATGTATTTCTAAAAACAACATTTTACCACTTTATCGAAAGCAAGTTGTCTATTATGAAACTGTTACTAAGGAAGTAATAGAAGAATTCTCAGAAGTTAAAGATCAAATAATTGAAAAAGCTAGACAAAAAGCCTTGATTTTTTTGCAAGAAAATGAGATAATAAAAGACGAAAACTATACAATTAGAGAAGACGATGGTGGCTCACATAAGGTTGATTATGTGATAACTGTGAATCGAAACATAGGAGGATAAATGGAAATAAACTTTGAAGGCGTGGGACATAAGTACAAAAAAATTATTCGACAAATTTATAATGAGACTGTAAAAGCCACTGGAAATGATGTGGCAAACATAACAATAACTGTTTCATTTGTAAATAGAGATCGAATTAAAGAACTTAATAATCAATATCGAAAGGTAGATAGGCAGACAGATGTACTTTCTTTTCCTATGCTTGATATTGTTTATCCTCAAACTTTAAATGATTTTAAAGAGGAATATTTGCCAGATGGTTCATTATATATTGGAGATGTTGTAATTTGTCCAAAAGTGGCAAAATGGCAGGCAAAATTATACAATCACAGCAAAAAGAGAGAAATTGGATTTCTTGCACTCCATGGACTTCTTCATGTGCTTGGCTTTGATCATATTGAAAGCGAAGACGAAAAAATTATGATGGAAACTAGTGATAAAATATTAGAAAATATAGGATTAAAAAGGAGCTAATTATGTTTTATAATGGTTATGTAGCTCTTGTTGGAAAACCTAACGCAGGAAAAAGTAGTCTTGTTAATGCTATAATAGGTGAGAAAGTTGCTATTATTTCAAGGAAGCCTCAGACTACTCGTGACAACATTTTAGGTATTTATAATAGAGATGATTGTCAAATTATTTTTGTAGATACGCCGGGGGTTCACCACAGCAAGAATAATCTTGATAAGTCAATGATGAAAAATGTTAGGTCAGCAATAGCTGGGGTTGATTTGGTGGTTTACCTTATTGATGGAACTACAATCCTCGAAGAGGAAGAAAAAAGTTATATAGAGCATATTGCATGTGACAAACTTGTAGTAAGGACAAAGATTGATTTAAAAAACCAAAAGCCTTTTGATAGTGATATAGAAATTTCTGCTAAAAGTGGTGAGAATTTAGATAAACTTATAGATAAAATAAAAGGATACTTGTCTGTTCATGAAAAACCTTTTTATATATATCCACCTGATTATTATACAGATAAAAGTGTTAAGTTTATTATAGCAGAAGAAATCCGTGAAAATGCTTTGAATAATCTTGAAAGAGAAATTCCTCATGGTGTCGCTGTTGAGATTATAAGATTTGATGAGCGTGATGATATTGTATATATTGATGCTGACATTGTTTGTGAGCAGGAAAGCCATAAAGGGATAATCATCGGAAAAGGTGGTAGTTTAATTAAAAAAATCGGCATGAATGTTAGAGCTTTTGCCGAACAACTTTTGGATAAAAAAGTTATGATAAAGCTGTTTGTTAAGGTAGAAAAAGACTGGCGAAATAAGCCACAAAAGATAAAAAATCTAGGATATTAACCTAGATTTTTTTATGCTAAAAATAGATAATTTAACGTTTTTGACAAAATTTTTCTTGTTTTTTGCTGTTTTTTTGTTAATTTTAGTTAATTATTCAATAATTTCAACTTCGCATTCAAGATCAATTCCAAATTTTTTCTTGACTTGTAGCTGGCTTAATTCTATTAAACTTTTAATATCATAATAGCTTGCATTACCTTTATTAATAATAAAGTTGGCATGCACTGGTGATATTTGCGCGTCATTTTGGTTATGACCTTTTAGTCCACAAGCTTCAATTAATTTACCAGCAAAGTTATATGGTGGATTTCTAAAAATTGATCCACAACATAGACCTTTGGGTTGTCTTAAAGAGCGATTTATCATAAATTGTGAAAAATCTTTTTTAATTTGATATTTACTCTTTTTATTCAGATTAAATTTGGCAGAAAGAATTATACAGTTGTTTATGTTGGTTGAGTGGTAAGCATGCTGAATGTTTTCTTTCTTTAACTTTAAAGTTTTACCATTTGAGAATATTTTGATATATTCAAGAATATCGAATATTGAGTTGCCAAACGCTGAGGCATTTGTTTTGATAGCACCTCCAATAGTTGCAGGTATTCCTGCCAACGCTTCAAAACCACTGTAACCACGTTTAAATGCTTCTAGATAAGCTTGTGAAAGGGTCACAGATGAGGAAATATACATATTATTATTTTTAAACATTATGGTTTGTTTGAGTTTTTTTGTGGATATAGCAAAAATATTAGTATTGGGCGAAATCAATAGGTTGCTACCATTTCCTATTATTATAAAAGGAAGCTTATTCTCTTTTAGAAAGAGATATATATTTTTAAACTCACTTTCTGTTTTTGGATAGAAAGCTCCATTTATATGTCCCTCAGTTTTATATGTAGTTAAATTTTTTATCTCTTCGTTTTCTTTATACTCTGTTTTTAATATTATATTTTTATCCATAAGATAATCTATGCGATATAAGCATAAAATGATAATTTTTATTTTTTAGTGACTTTTGGGACGTTTTTTTAATATTTTATATACATTTTCAAGATATTTTCATATAAAAGAATATGTTAGACGAATTAAAATCTTTTTATATTATTGGAATTGGTGGCATTAGTATGTCGGCAATCGCACGAATACTTAAACAACGGGGCTACAAAATTTGTGGTTCTGATATACATAACTCTGAGCTTATAGAAGAACTAAGAAGAGAAGGCATAGATATTGTAATAGGTGATAGTCAAAGTTTTGTTATCAGTTGTGATGCTTTGATTCTTACAGGTGCTATATCTAGTGATAATGTAGATGTTCTCTTGGCGAAAAAGGTAAATAAACCTATATTTACACGAGCAGAAATCTTAGGTGAAATTACAAAGAATTATAAAGTTATTTCGATTGCTGGAACTCATGGCAAAACCACAACAACTGGGATGATAGCTTCAATGTTGTTAAATGCGAGTCTAGATCCGACTATACATATTGGTGGGATATTAAATAATATTGGCTCTAACTTATACTTAGGAACAAGTGAATACTTTGTCACTGAGGCATGCGAATATAAGGATAGTTTTTTATCGCT
>CARBWQ010000068.1 GCA_948949055.1 uncultured Eubacteriales bacterium
TAATGTTAACGAGATAAATAATAAAAGTTTTACTGTAAGTTCAAACTCTTGGTTTAACGGAATTGACATTGGAGATTTCGCCTTTATTAGGCCAGAAGGTAAAGGAATAACAGAACTTTGGAGAGCGATTAGATGGGAGTTAAACGGCAGTAATAAAACCCTAAAATTTGAACAAGTTTATCAGCTAGATAGTGAAATTAATATTTCAAACCAATTCACCTCTTTAAAACTTTTTAAGCTGGACATTAATATATTGAATAAAATTATAAAAACCACAAAAGGTATATGCTTTTTTGAATTGCAATTAATGCCTAATGCTTTAAACATAATTAAAGACAAAACTAAGTTTCATCAGTATATAGAAAATCAAGAAAATTATAGAGCAATATCTATTTGCAATTCTTTTAATGAAATTAAACCAGATTCAGAAGATATTCAATTATATATAGAAAACAACAGCTACCACCTATTCCCTGCAAGCTTCTTAGATAAATCAACAATTGTTGATAAGTTTAATAAAGACAACTTTTATAAAGGTAAACAAGCAGGACAAGCAAAGGGCAAGCTTTATAATATTATCAATATTGGCAATAAATTCATCACCCGTCATGATGCAAGTTTAGTGGGGTTTTATGATTTATTTATTTCAAACAATGACACATCAAAAAACAAGAGAATTGACTTTATAAGTTGGTGTCAAAATAACAACCTCGCTAATTCTTCTAGCCAATATGAAAATGGCCTGAGAGCAATTGAAAGTAATTATAATGTTGATTTAGATGAAGAATTTGAGAAAGACAAATGCCATAGTTTATTGAATATAATTAAAAATGATGAGGTAGTTTTAAAATCTAAAAGGGAATTAAAAGGAAATCAAAGAAATTGGGATTCCTTCTTAAACAAATTTATAGAATATAAACTAAATGTATATAGCAAGCAAAGTACAACAAATGTAAAGAGCGAAAATATAAGCGTTGATGAAAATAATGAAGAATTAAAAAAAGTGCTATCATTAAATACAATATTTTATGGCGTACCAGGCTGTGGCAAAAGTCACAAAATCAATGAAATATTACATATTGGAAATAAATTTAAAGAAATTGGCAACGCTTTAAATGAAAAATATTACAAGAGAATTTTGTTCCATCCTGAATATACTCATAGTGACTTTGTAGGTCAAATTATGCCGGTTACAATTGGTGATAAGATTGAATATAGATTTCAACCTGGCCCTTTTGTTGAAATATTAAGAGATGCTTTAAAGAATGAAACTAAAAATTATTTTCTTATTATTGAGGAAATAAACAGAGGTAACGCCCCAGCTATTTTTGGTGACATCTTTCAACTATTAGATAGAGATGAACATGGCCAAAGCGAATACGAGGTTTACAATAAAGAAATCTTGCACTGGCTAAAAAGCAATGATATACAAATCCAACAAGTCTATATTCCTAAAAACTTAACCATACTTGCAACCATGAACACTAGCGATCAAAATGTATTCACGCTTGACACTGCTTTTAAGAGAAGATGGGAAATGTGCAGAATCAAAAACGATTTCAGCAAGAATAATCATGATGAATTTTTAGATAAAAAAATTGCAGGAAACAAATATACATGGCGAGAATTTGCACAAGCTTTAAATGAAGATATTATTTCAAATTGCAATGACGGTGCTATTGCAGAAGATAAACTTTTAGGCACGCATTTTATTAAAGGTCACCAGTTAAATAATTTACAAGCATTCGCCGAAAAGATATTTATGTATTTGTGGAATGATGTAGTTAAATATAATAAAGAACAATTATTTAGACCTGACATTAAAACACTTGACAGCCTAATTGACAAGTTTGTTAATGGCGAAAATGTTTTTAATCATTGCAATAATTTAGACAAGCTTTATGAAAAATACTCAAACGAATCTTCTGAAACTCTCAGTAACACAGAAAATGGTAATTTAGATGAATAACAATATAAAATTTTTGATTCCCAAAGATAAAAAAGAAATTTCATACATTGGTTTTAATTTGGAAGAAGATAACTCCACATTTGCTTTTCCTTGTCAATATTTTGATGACACTAAGTTAACATTGCAAGAAAAAATTTCAACCTACAAAAAAGAAGCTAAGAATATTCTAAGTTTATTAAAAGGAATAAAAAAAGAATATCTCTATGGTGGCGTCAATAGCGAGTTATTTCAATTTCATTCAATGATTTGGCTTATTCAAGACTTTATTGATCATGGATATTATAATGAAACAGAAGTTGTATCTGATATAAAACAAAATGGTAAAATAAACTGGAAAAAAACAATAAAAAACAATTCGATTTTTTTCAATAACAACAATATCATCTATAAAGAATTTGTGCGTGATAAAGCAATTATAAATAGTTCTCAAATTCTTGCTCAAATCTATAAAGCTTGTTTAAAATATTCGGTAGAAAGAATTGGTTTCATTTTAGGAGTAGAAAAAACAGAAGGCTCTATATTTAATATAGAAACTTGCGATAAGAGTTATCTTAACCATCATTTAAATATTGAACTTAACAGCACATTTAATGATTACAAAAAAAGTTTAATAAATCACCTACTTTCAATTATAAATAACCAAAACTCTAAAATTAAAAACAATGGCTTTTCTATATATGATAATGAGTTTGAATATATTTTTGAATATTTAATAAACAAAACTTTCGGCACTGAGAATGTCAAAGATTTTTATAATAGTTATGCCTATTATATTCCTGAGCGAATTTCAGCTTCCAAACTTAGACCCGACACTATAATGAAATATGAAAATACCTATTATATAATTGACGCCAAATATTACAACTATGGTTATACACAAAACCATAGAGATTTACCACAAGCTTCATCAATTTCAAAGCAAATAAGTTATAATCATTATCTTCAAAAAAGCCTTCCAAATGGCAAAAACATAAAGGTAAAATCTATTTTCTTACTACCCTACTCATCCAAAAAAGAAGGTGAATATTTAAAATATGTTGGCTATGCAAAGCAGGATAACAACAATGATGAAAATGACAAGATTGCAATATGCTTAGTCGACTTAAAAGAATTAGTAGACACATTTATTTTAAGAAACAATAATTTAACGCCAAAGCTTTTAGTAAAAACAATCACAAATGGAGGTTGAATTATGAAAATATTAGTTTATTCAGATGTCCACGGGAATAAATATGCTCTCGACAAGTTGCAAGAATCACAAGACTATAAGTCTGCCGATTTGAGAATATTTCTTGGCGATGCCGTCGCAATGTGTCCCTACCCTAACCAATGTTTAGAAAAGATTTGGGAAAATGGTGATATATTTTTGATTGGAAACCACGATAGTTATTTTGCCTATGGCTTGCCAGAAGAAGAGTTCATTTATTTTAATGAAGACAAAAAAGCTCATCAAGTTTACATGCGAGAAAAAACCAAACAAGAACTAAAAGAAAAGCTAAAAAGTATGCCAAAGGATTATTATTTAAATTGCTATGATAAAACACTTTATTTTACTCATTTCGGCTGGGAAAGCGACAGGCTTGTCAAAGACGACCCCGACTATTACGGCATACCAACGCCAGATACGGCAGATGTTTTTAAAGAGATAAATGCTGACTATATAATTTTTGGGCACAATCATAACCCTGCTGAATTTGAGCAAGACGGCAAAAAGTTTGTATGCGTTGGAAGCCTTGGCATGAAATACCCTGGCAATTACCTGATAATTAATTCAAATGAAAATGAAATCAATATTGATAGGAAAAAAATTTTCTTTGACATTGAAAGATTAACCAAAGATATGTTGTCACAAAACTATCCTTATGCAAAAGAATATTTGCAATTGTTTAGCCAAAAATAAAATTTTTGTTGATTTTGGTTTGATTAAGATTTATAATATTATTGAGGTTATCATGAATATAATTAAAGACTACAATTTTGAATTACCTGTGTTGAATAATAATGGAAAAGTTTTTGAACAATATGTTAAAGACAACTTTGATTTATCGATAAATAGAATTGAAAGAAAGTTATTTCACACTTTTCGTGTGGTAAACTTCTGCACCTTGATAGGCAAACAATTAGGTCTAGATGAAAATCTATGCTATAATATTGGACTTTTGCATGATTATGCTAGATTTAAACAATGGACGCTCCATCAGTCTTTTAATGATAAATATTTTGAACATGCAGATGAAGCTGTAAAAATGCTCTTTGAGGAAGGTGATATTAAAAAATTTGACATAGACGAAGATGACTACTTTTTAATAAATATGGCAATCAAATTTCATAATAAAATAAAAATAGACCTTAACTATATTCAATCAGAATACAAGAAGCAAAATTGTAAATATTCTTTTAAGGATATTCTCACCTATTGCAAACTAATTAGGGATTGTGACAAACTTGATATTTTTAATCAAATAGCAAAAGGCGAAATGACCTTAAACTATTTGACTGATAACGGTTTTAACCCTGCTGTTCTAAAAAGTGTAAAAAATCATACAAGCGTAAATACCTCTCAAATAAAAACCAAACTGGATAGAGTTTTATGTTTTATAGCATTTTTGTTTGATATTTATTTCCCTCAAACTTTAAATATCATGGATTTAGACAGATACTTCTTAGCAGTGGACAAGCATTATGGGAGTCTTTTAAACAGTGATGACAGACAAATTCTAAATAAAGTTATTAAAGAAGTAAAACCAAGCATCTCAGTAGTAGCTTAAAGCAAAATAAAATTGTATAAAGGAGGCAAATATGTTCCCATTGAATATATTTAAATTTAACAAAGTTGAAGAAAACACTTTTAATAAATATTTTACAGAGGAAAATGGAGAATTTTACTTTGAAGGTATGTGGTTTAGAAATCAAAGACCTGAAAACAAAAATCAATCAAGATACATTGACGAAAGTACAAAAAGAAGAAGATATATTCATTTCTATAATACCTACATCAATCAAAATGGCTATCTTTCCCTCAAATACGCATATATGATTGTTTCTAACACCCTTCCAAAAGAAGAAAATGAAAAATATTTAAATAAAATCATGTCAGCCCTTAAAGAAAATGGGTTTAAACAAAAAGATGAACGCATTTGGGAAAAGGAAGATTTACAAATTATAATTGATAAATATGACGAGCATCCAATGAATGGTCTTTGCAAGGCTAGTTTTCCAGAGAATTATAACTCTGTCGATATCATAGCAGTGACTCGTGGATTTGAATATCAACATCATTATGAAAGAATGTGGAAACATTCAACAAAGCTATTTAGGCTGGCAGATAAACGTGAAAATCCAACTTATGTCAACGATTTAGATAAAATCAAAGAATATCTACCTGCACAAATTGAAATGGGCTGTGGTCCTTCAATAGCCACAGGTATTGACCCTCTCTATCAAATGCACGAAACTTATCGAGTTCAAAATCACATTACAAAGGAATTCTATTTTGGCGAAGAAGATACTTTAATGCTAGACCTTATAAGGTCGCCAAAGGACGCATTTATAAAATACTCTGAAACCCCTAAAAAGTGCTTGCAAGCAAAGCATTCAAAAGCATATAAAACTTTCAATGAGCTATATAAAAAAGGTATTTTTGTTGGAACAGTATATAACAACAATTTTGACCGACTTGTAAAAAGATTTGATATTCCTGAGATAATACTTAGGACTTACGAGTTGAACACTTATATTCAAAAAATCAAAGTGGACCCTCGTGCAAAATCAATTATTTGCATTGGCACACATGCTGATAGAAGACAGGTTCAAAAACAAGCAAGAGAAAAT
>CARBWQ010000069.1 GCA_948949055.1 uncultured Eubacteriales bacterium
TTAATTGGGTTGAATAAAATCTATCTTCTTGAATATCTTCTCTTCTTTCAAACAAAGAGCCAAATTTTTCTATAAAGTTTTCATCAATATAGTGCAAATATAGATAATTATATTCATTTGACAATTTTTGTTCCAACTGTTCATAAGTTGTATTCTCTATAAAAGGATCTCCCCACGCCTCAGGAATATTCATTGTGCCGTCACCGAAAGAGCCACCATTTTTAAGTCCACATGAATCTACCGGCGTTGAATAATATCTCGCCCTCTTCATTGTTTGTTTATCATTATAAACATTTATATAATACACACTATCTTCTTTATAATCGAGTGTCTTACAAAAGCTTTGATACCTATCAAAAGGTTTTACGTAATACTTTATTACATTAGAATTATATAATGGCAAGAATAATAGAAGCGCAACAGCAAAGAAGGTAGAAAATGTAAATAAAATGATTTTATTATTGACATAAGATTTTTCTTCTTTTTGGTTGTTTTGTAGATGCACATTAAAAATTTGATAAATTAAAAATAATATTACACCAAATGGGAGTGAGTTGTAGTATCTATAAAAACTAGCACCAGTCAAAGCTTCATATTCATTAAAGGTAAATACATAAGTTACCAAAAGTCCATAAAGGTAGAAAGCTAAGCACATTGCAAAAGAAATAGATAAGGTTATAATAAATTTCTTGTCACTATATTTTTTATATAACAAAAAGAGCAAAAGTCCAATTACAATAAAAGTAATTAAAGGTGCCCAATTTAAATATTCTAAATCTGACCTAATGATAGAGGTAATGTCAACAATTTGCAAACCAAAATTGTTGTTTACTGCCTTTTGAAAACTACTCGGACTAAACATGTACTTAAACAATGCACTGATAGAGAATTCTTTTGTATCCCAAACTTGTTGTTGCAGATTGGCATCAATGTACAAAGACCAAGATACTTTCACGAAAACTATTGCAATAACAGGCAATAAAAGATATAAAGTTCTCCATTTTTTGGTAAAAAATTCCTTTAAAGCGTCACGTTTGCAAATAATTAAATCAATTAAGATGACGAGTACCACAAATAGAGCTATAACAATACCGGTATTTTTGGTCATAATCATAATGGCAAAAGTAAGTGAAAGGTTTATAATTGTAAATAGATTTAACTTTCTATCTTTAAAATAAACAAACAGTCCATAAGCAAATATTACGCCTAGAAAATGGTCGGCATATAACCATCTATAAAATATTGGAAAGAAAACAACAGGAAGAGCAAAAACAGATATTAAACATAATAAAAAGCTATTTCTATTTACCTTTCTTTCAAATATAGAAAACACAGGTAGCATCATTCCAACATTTAAAAGATTCATTGCCATATATAACTGCCCTTCTTGAAATGTTCTGCCAAAAAACTGAAAGAAATATAAGAAAAGACTTGTCGCCCTAGGATAAGCTTTAAACATATCAGTAGAAAACTCACCAGTACCCAAATCATTGAAAAAGAACATATTTTTTACAACTATTGCCCAGTGCGAAAGTTCATCATAAATATAAGGCTTAGCAAAATAGAGTACTGGAAATTGGATTAAAGAAAAAGCTAAAAATATTATAGATATCTTAGTAAAAAATAAATTTATTATAAATTTCTCTTTTTTGACAACAATTTTAATTAAAATTGCTATAAATATGGCTAAAATCAAACTAAATGCCAACCAAACACCAACTAAGAGCAATTCAAGCAAACCAAATAAATACAGAAAAATAATTATACTAAATGCAGAAACTGCAAACATAATTTCAAATTTACGTTTACACAGATAACATAGAGAAAAAGTTAAAGCCAATGTCAAAAAGAGGGAGATGAAGTAACTCATAAATTACTCCCTCCCAATTTCAACATTAACATCATCTTTTTGTTGATTTTCGCTTATTAATGAAATTTGTTGTTCATTTTTCATCTTTTTCTTTGATTTTTTCTTTGAAGATCTAAAAATTACATCTCTTTGAAGAATAAAACTTAATATGAATAGTACACCGTCAACAAGAACCTTAGCCCAAATTTCAGCAAAAGCACAATATTTTACAAATACATCAACAAGTACAGCCGAAAGCACCATATTAAATATTACAAGTGCAAAATACATTATGAAAAACTTTGGGCTTCTTTCCTTTTGCTTAAATACTGTATTTTTATTGACAACAAAATTGAATGTAGAAGAAATAATTCGGGCTAAAACTGTACTTAAAATTATATAGACATTTGCCCCTACCCAGCTTTTTGTCACTGCAACAAATAAAGCAAAGAAACCTATATCAATTAAAAATGAAAGAATAGAAGCGATTGTGTATTTAAAAAACACCAAAAACAATCTTGAAATAATCTTAAAAGAGTCTTTTATAGGATTAAAATGTGATGATTTGTTTTCTTCAATATATATAGTTTGAATAGGACATTCAACAATTTTAATATCCTTGTTTTTTGTCGCTAAAATCATATTCATTTCATATTCAAAACGCTCACCAGGAACGTCCATAAATTCTTTCATTGTTTCTTTTGTAAAGGCTCTAAGCCCAGTTTGAGTGTCAGAAACGCTAATACCACAAAGCACCTTTAAAAGCATTCTTGTAAAGATATTCCCAAATTTGCTTCTAAATGGGACATCTTTTTTGCCAAACTTTCGACAACCTAAGCCTAAGGAATTGGCTTCAACATTTTCAAACTTTTCTGCCAATTTAACCACATCTTCAACTTTGTGCTGTCCGTCACTATCGAGTGTTATGACAGTATCAAAGTCTTGAAAATTCGATAAAATATAATTGAAAGCATTTTTTAAAGCCCTGCCCTTGCCTAAATTTTTAAAATGGGTAAAAACATGGCAATTATACTCATCTTTTATTATATCAAAAAAATGTAAGCACTCTTTTTTGCTCCCATCATTGACAACCAAAATATTATTAAATTCTTCTTGTTTTAAATCCTTAATCAAATTTATCAATTTTTCATCAGGGTTTAAAGAAGGTATCAGTAGTACAACTCTATTTTTATCCATTATAGCTCCTCATAAGTTTAACTTAATTATACCCCCCTCCGGATAAATGTCAAGCATTTTACCAAGAAAAAAAATAGTCCCTTAAAATAGAGAACTATTTCTTAAAAAACTTGTAAAATTTACTTAATTTTTATTGAAATTGCAATAAAAAATCCTTTAAAAACCATTTTTGAAATATTTTTTAAATTAGTTTATTAATTGAAAGGAAATTCTTCTTAATTATTTCATTTCCACTAGCAGTTCTTTCGCTGTTAGGAAGTTTCTTTGTTTCAAGAGGTAAAATCTTTAATCCAAAATCTACTGCAAGAGTAATGTCGCCGTTTGCAGATGTTGCATAAGAAACTGCTTTTGCATTTTTTGCAAAGTTGACATATTTAAGACCCTTTCTGTATCTTGCCGAAAGTGGGAACTGAGAAACTTGCATCTTTTTAATATAACCATTCTCGGTCACAATTACCACATGAGAGAAATCTATTTGAGAGGCAAATATAACTGTATCATCGTCATCGAGGTTCATTCCCCTTACGCCACCAGAGATTCTTCCCTGCGTTGGAATATCTGTTTTTTCAAAGTTGAGTGACATACCGTTTCTTGTAAGCATAAGAATTGAACTATCCTTCTTATCAAACTCAACCGAAATAACCTCATCTTCTTCACCAAGTTTGCAAACTTGATAGAAAGGCTTTCCAACTATAAGTTCTTTTGCTTCACTCTTCTTGACCATACCTTTTTTGGTCATTATCAATATTTCACCAATTTCTTCTGCCTTCATAATCGCAACTGGTAGTTCATTAAGAGAAATATTATTATCAATAGATAAAAGTGTATTGCCCTTATCTCTCCATTTACACTCATTAATCTCGCCACCTTTACGTTTTATTACATTACCAAGGCTGGTAAAGATTAATAATGTGTCGTTTGCAGAGAAGTTATCAGCTTGTTTAGGAAGATCACTGATCACCGTGTTATCACCAATTGTTTTTTGCGACATTGCATAATTCTTTGTGGTAACTTTCTTAACTGTTCCTTCTGCTGAGATTGCAAACACATAATTTTTAGTGTCTATTTCTTCTTCATCTTTAATCTTTTCAATCTTGATAGCACTACTTGCAAGGATATTAGTTTTACGAGGAGAATTATAGCTTCTCTTAATTTCAAGAAGTTCTTTCTTAACAATCTCATATTGAAGTTTTTTAGATGCAAGGATTGCTTCATACTCACTGATTTTTGCTTTAAGTTCTTTAAGTTCTTCTTGTAACTTGTTTACTTCTAAGTTAACAAGTCTTGCAAGACGCATATCAAGGATTGCTTGTGCTTGTTTTTCAGACAAACTAAACTTTTCACGTAATCTTTGTTTAGCCTCAGAAGTAGTAGAAGATTTTTTAATAATTTTAATAACTTCATCAATATTTTTGATAGCAATAAGTAGACCTTCTACAATATGAGCTCTATCTTTTGCAACATTTAGGTCATATTTTGTTCTTCTTACAATTATTTCTCTTTGATACTGAGCATAATATGAAACAATATCAAGTAAACTTAGAAGCTTTGGTTTTCCATCTGCAATAGCGACCATATTTATACCATAAGAAATTTGTAAATTGGTCGATTTAAAAAGATATTCAAGAATTTTTTGAGGATCGGCATCTTTTTTTAGTCTGATAACACCTCTCATTCCATTTCTATCTGATTCATCTCTAATTTCTGTAATAGCAGATAATTTATCTTTATTGTTCTCTTTTAACTCTGCTATTTTTTGTAGAAGCTGTGCTTTATTGACTTGATATGGTATTTCAGAAATAATTAGAGAACTCTTATCACCATTCTTTTCAATACCAACCTTAGCACGAATGAGTATTTTGCCTTTACCTGTTTTATAAGCCTGTTCAAGCCCTCCGTCTGGCGAGATAATAGTTCCACCAGATGGGAAATCTGGGGCTTTAATTATCTTCATGAGTTCTTCGGCTTTTATATTTGGGTTATTAATATAAGCAACCACACCATCAATCGTTTCGCCAACATTATGAGGAGGAATATTTGTTGCCACACCCACTGCAATTCCATAAGCACCATTTATAAGTAAATTTGGAAAACGACCTGGAAGCATATCAGGTTCTTTAAGAGAATCATCAAAGTTTAAGCTCCATCTTACGGTATCCTTTTCAAGATCACGCATGAGTTCCATTGCAAGTGGAGTCATTTTAGCCTCTGTATAACGCATAGCCGCTGGGCTATCGCCGTCCACCGAACCGAAGTTTCCATGACCATCTACAAGAGGTGCTCTTAAAACCCATTCTTGTGCCATACGACACATAGCATCATAAACAGAAGTATCTCCATGAGGATGATATTTACCAAGACAGTCACCTACAATTCTAGCAGACTTTCTATAAGGTTTATCTGGCGTAACGCCAAGTTCCATCATTGCATAAAGTATTCTTCTTTGAACTGGTTTAAGACCATCTTCAACACGTGGAAGCGCTCTATCCATAACAACATGTTCAGTATAAGGAATCATGGATTCATGGATAACATCGCTCATATTCTTATAGATTATTCCACCACCGTCATTCTTTCCATAAGAAGAGATATTTTTTTCACTCTCTTCTTCAACTGGCTTTGGCTCTTCTCCTATATCCATTCTCGCTTGTTCAAAATTTTCTTCGTTTTGCATAATTGCTCCTAAAAGTTTTTATGT
>CARBWQ010000070.1 GCA_948949055.1 uncultured Eubacteriales bacterium
CTTTTAATTCTTTTGCTCTTTGTTCTGACTTTTTATTTTGGTCTTTCATCTGTCTTAAAATAAGCTGACTTGATTCATACCAGAAATCATAGTTTCCGATAAACATATTGATTTTACCATAGTCAACATCACAGATATGAGTACAAACTTTATTTAAAAAGTGACGATTGTGGGATACGATAATAACGATATTTTCAAAATCAAGTAGATATTCTTCAAGCCAACGAGATGTTTTGAAATCAAGATTGTTTGTAGGTTCATCCAAAATTAATATGTCAGGGTTGCCAAACAATGCTTGTGCTAAAAGAACTTTAACTTTGATTTTAGCATCAAGACTTCCCATTAATTCATAGAATAGTCCTTCTTCAATTCCCATGCTTTGAAGTAAGCTTTTAGCTTCACTTTCAGCTTCCCATCCACCAAGTTCGGCAAATTCAGTTTCAAGTTCACCAGCACGCAGACCATCTTCTTCTGAGAAATCAGGTTTCATATAAAGTTCATCTTTTTCCTTTTGTATTTCCATAAGTCTTTTGTGACCTAGAAGAACGGTGTTGAGTACAGTTTCATTGTCGTAAGCATTTTGGTTTTGTGCGAGAACTGACATTCTTTCGCCAGGTGTAATTGAAATTTCACCAGTATTTGGCTCAATCTCGCCAGTGATAATTTTTAAGAATGTGGATTTTCCAGCGCCATTAGCACCGATAATTCCATAACAATTTCCTTTTGTAAATTTTAAATTGACATCTTTGTATAGCACTCGTCCACCAAATGCGAGTGATATGTTTGTAACTTGTAACATTTTTACTCCTTTTACCGATAGTATAGGTTAAAAAAGGGCTAATGTCAAACAAAATCTCATTTTAAAAAGAAGTGATAAAAATTTAAATAATTTTGCTTATTATATTTATAATATATATATTAATTAAAATCTTTATAAAAAGGGTTAAATTCATTTGCCTTTTAAGGCATAAAAATTTATACTTAATATAAGGCAAATTAACTTTATTAGCCTTATAAATACATACATTTAGATTTGACCAAAAATTTAAAGAGGTGTCATAAATGAAAAAGAAAAATAAAAAGATTGACAATAAGAAAAAAGAGCCTAAGCTCAAAGTTAAATGGAAAACCTGGATGACGATAGTCACTGTTATCGCAGGCGTTTTTGCTGTGTCAGGCGTAACTGTCTTGGGAGTTTATCTTGCAGGTGGTTTTAATGAAAAAGTTGTTTCTCCTGAGAGTATCGCTTTTAGTTATGATAGTGACCTTTATAATCAAACTACCGGGCAACTTGAAGTTGATGATAACTTTAAGCTTACAATAACAACGCCAACTGAGGGCGTGACCCAGAGAAGAGTTAAATTGTCATTCGGAAATGGCGTAACAACCGATCGTGACCTAGAAAATGGATTAATATCTAATAAATCTATCCAAGTTCCAGAATACGTTTCAATCGGAGTGCCATTTGATGTTAATCTTTTAAAATCTCATCTTACTGACGAAAATGGTGAGCCAATTAGAGATAATCAGAACAATTATGTTGATTGGATAACTGGTGGAATTTCTAACTTGATAGCTCAATCTGATTACATACAAATTTCGACTGTAAATATCAACATCGCAGTTGATGTACCTGTTTATGACACCGAAACAGTAATAATCAACTCAAAAGGTGAGCAGACTACTAGCATAGTTAAAAATGAAAGCTTTATAGTTGAAACAAAATTTATCCCATCAAATAGTAAGTATATGTATTCTGATGAGCTGAGTGGTAATAACGAAAATACTTGGAGAGAAAAGAAATCATACTATGAAGCTGTCAATACTAATAGTTTGAGTCCAGTTTATGAAAATAATGACAAACTTCATTTTGTAGCTGGTGATGAACTTGCTGAAAATATAAGAATAAATGGATACACTTTTGTTAACTCAAAATTCCAATTAGATTATGAAGCATCAATGGTTGACATAGATGATGCTGAATACTACTATACAACAATATTGACTCATTTAAATGAAAATGTAGAACAAAGGATACTTTCATATAATGAAATTAATATTGGTGAAGAAAATATAGGCAGATTTACTGTGTCAAAAGCTAATCAGATTATTGACATGAATGTAGAGCAATCACTTACTTTGTATTTAAATAATTATATCTATCAGTCAAATAGCGATTTCTTAGGTGTAAATATTTACTCAACATCTGATCGTATTTTAGATAATTTACTTAAAAATATAGTAGTTTCTTTTGACCTTAATGGTTCAGATCCAACGCAAGGTGCTGACAGGATTTTAAATATTTCAGGTGGTGAAGTATTTGATATTGAAGGCACTCGATATTACAAACCAAATTCATCGGTGAATAATGTAAGATATTCAAGTTGGATTTTAAGTGCAACTCAAAGTGGGGAAGTGAAGGTAAAAGTGGCATTGCTTATCAATGATAATACAGCATTGTTCGCAGGTGCTGATGGCTCTCCAATGATTAGAGAATTTACACTTTCAATATCAAAACATGAAGAACAGCCGATATCTTGGATTGACCAAAGCGACATCAATGTTTTGCTTGAATATACTACCGTTGGTGGCGTAAGTCAAATTAATCCTGTAACTATCAATCTCGAACAATATGCCTTTGTTCCAGAAGAAAATATCTATCAAGATAAAGTTTACTTCGTTTGGTTTGGTAATGGCAATATTGAAGATTACATACAAAAGGCAAATGACATTATTGGTGAAAGTGGTTATGATCGTGCTAAATCTGGCGTTTATACTACAAATTCAGGAAACCTTACACTATTCGCAGTAAGTGGAACAAGGTTGACTTTATATAATACAGGTGAATTTACTCTTTACTTTGCTACTGTTCGTCAAGAGCCAAATGAAGATGGACTTTACAGTATTGTCCAGATGTGCAATGGCTTTAAGAGGGTAACTTGTGAAAAGGCTCTTTATGTAGATTCAGTTCAAGAATATTCTATTGATAGCTCATTATTCCCTGTAAATGGCAATGAAACAAGTATTAATCAGGGTAGTAATTCCGATTTTGGTATAAGTTTTGTTGTTGGAACTGAATCTGTTCCAGTGTTTAGAGATGAGTTCCAAAAAGGATTTATGAAGCCAGCAATATTTGACATTGCAGGAAATGATATAACTGACCACTTTAATTTTGATAATGGTACTCTTACTGATATTCCAGAAAGTGGAAAAGCAAACTTAGAGTATAGGGTGACAACAAAATCATCAGCACAAATAGAGCAGATGAATGGAATTTATTTTGGTTTTGTTTCTCTTACATATGATAATGGACAAAATGAGCCAATAGAATGGAAATTGGCAATAAATGACCAATTAATTAATGTCTACAAGCCAACGGCAATAAGCATTGAACTTACTACAAATGACATAGTTGATGCTATTTCAAGCCCATCAAATAGAGTTACTGTTGAACAAAATCTGACAAGTGAAGGCAATTTCAGAACAAATATAGTTGTTAATTTATTAGATGGCACTACAAGTGAGTTTACAAGTGTACAGGAATTTGTAAATAGAATTGTAGGTGCAAATGGAGCAAACCTAACTATAACAGACCAAAAAGGGAAGACTGACACTCTTGCAGGACAATGGACATTTTCACTTGCAAGTGGAAATAGCAATATAATTTCTATTTCTGCCAATGGTCAATCATTTGCATTTAGAAACACCGATTCAGATGACTATCTTCCTCTTTCAATGATTATCAAAAGCGCTGACGGAAATGCAGTGCTTCAACTTGAAGAAAACAAAAACTTTGAAATTAATTTCAGAGTTAAATCAACAGGAATTACAAAAATCGTTTATGATGCAGAAAATAGAAAGACCTATGAAGCTTTGCCAGCGCAAGAAAGCAGAGATGTTTCCAAAGCTGTTGTAAGCAAATATGGTGCAAAAGGCAACGATAGTCAGTTTATTATATTGAAAAATTTAATTAAATTCTATTGTGAAAATGGTGAAGAAGGCGAACTTGAATATGATAGAATTAATTTTAGATTTAATCCTCAATACTATTCAAGTGCAAATTTGACTGATACTCAAATAACAGATTTGTTTGGCGAAAATGGAATGTTAACATTGTATGTAAATGACAATATTGTTACATTTAATGGAGATTATTCTGCTGATAATATTAGAAATAGTCTTTCATCATTAGTCATAAACAAAATCAAAATCAATAAAAATTTTGCTTCCTCTCATACATTGCAGTTGACGGTAGGTGATAATAGTGGTGCAGTTAATACCTCACTTGATTTAAGCTTGCTTGCAAACCTTTCAGTAACAAATGAAAGCTATAACATTTTTGCTGGCGCAGAAAACCCAACTTCGCTTAATAATATCGTTTCAAATTTCAATGATGAGATTTCATATAGCATAGATTCTACTTATGAGAATAATAAAACTTATTATATTGTTCTTGGTAGTGACGGAAGATATAGACTTGTTGCCAGTGAGCAAGAGGTAGCTGGT
The DNA here is from genome assembly GCA_948949055.1 of uncultured Eubacteriales bacterium. Lineage (GTDB taxonomy): Bacteria > Bacillota > Clostridia > Christensenellales > UBA1242 > Caccovivens. The sequence continues at coordinate 4,507 of CARBWQ010000070.1, forward strand.
GCAGTTGGACGTTACATACCAGGTAGTCAACGTATTTATTTCTATGATTTCTGGGATACTTCTACAAAGACATTTACTATTTACTTACAACCAGAAGGTAATAACTACTTTGCTCTTAATCATCCAGTAATATTTAATCTAACTCGTGACTTAAATATTACCGATAAAAAGTCAATATTCTATGTACTTGGTGATGGTATGGGAATAGAGGAGTTAGTTTCAATTACAAGAAATAATGGTTCTATTATAAACGGTCTTGATGTTACTTATCAGTTTGACAACTATCTTGTATATGATGGCACTGTAAAAAGAAATGATAATTCAAATTTCTTCTTCGGATATAATGTTCAATCTTTATTTGCAAATCTTAAAATAAGTCATGGGGAAACTATATTTGCAGAACTTCCTATTGAAATAAAACTCATTAAAACTAATGAACAATTTAGTAATGATATCTATGCTGAAATAGCTTCAAAGTTTGAGTCTTATGAGAATACTTATGCAGGTGTTCAAAAGATAACTAATGGCGATAATGATGTTGAATATCTTATGTTGCCAGTTAATATTGGCAATACTTGGAAGATAAACAGCCTTGGCGATTATTCAATAAAACCAGTTCAAAGAGATTTATCTGGCAATAGAATGGGATTCTATGAAGTAGAAGCCACAACAATTCCTCAGATTACATTTAGTAGTCAAAGTTCACTTTTATTTGGCTTAAATGACGAAAATAGATATGTTGTTTTAAAATTTGGCGCTGCCGAAAGAGAAATTGCAACTATATATATGCCTATAATATTGTCAAGTATAGGTGATGAAATGGTTGTATATGATGGTGATAAGACGCTAGACGAACGAAAGCTTGAAACAGCGCTCCTTACGCCAGAACAACTTCTTGAAAAAGGAATATATAATGAGATTCGAGCAGGTCAAACAACTCAAATATTAAAAGAATATGATCCGAAAAATTTACAATCAGCATTGACGGGTGGACTTTATTCTATTGAAAACCTAAGTCAATACTTAAATGTTTATAATCTAATTGTTGATGATGTTAACTATTCAAATATTATTAAATCAAGACTTGTCACAAAGATTGATGATGAATCAGCAGGATTTTTAACATTAAATCATCTTTCTAGCGATGTTAATGAAGCCTATGTTGCATTAGAATATATACTTGAAAAAGTTTCTTCTGGAACAAGCAATACACAAACATTCTATTATTTATT
>CARBWQ010000071.1 GCA_948949055.1 uncultured Eubacteriales bacterium
CGTGGGTAATTACTAGTTTTATATGTCTTGTTATATCATGGACTGATAGTAGTTATGGTACATTTGTTTCAATCGCAAGTATTTTGGGCTTTATTTTTAGTTCAATTATGCTTTTTGTTACATTATTTTTATCAATTTGTAAAACTGTTGGAAAGAAACTTGTAGTTAAAGGTTTAAAACTTCTTCATAAAATGAAGATTATCAAGAATTATGATAAACAGTATGAGAAAATAACCAAATATATCAGCGATTTCCAAGATGTAATGAAACAATATGCTCGTTCGCCGAAAGATTTCATTATAATGCTGTTTTTGAGCTTGGCTAAAAATTTCATTATGTACTCAATGCCATTCTTCGTTGCTAAGTTCTTTATGCCAGAACTTGCAGGTTACTATGATATTAAACTCTTTGTAATGACCTGTCTTGTTGATCTTTCTTCTTCTTTCTTCCCTTTGCCAGGTGGTACAGGAATGAATGAAATTTCCTTTACTGCTGCTTTTGGTGCAGTTGTGGGCAAATCGGCATATCTTGCTTGGGTGTTAATTTTCTGGCGAATATGTTCATACTACTTCTATTTAATACAAGGCGTTTGTGTGCTTTCATATGATTTTGCCTATGGAAATAAAAAATATAAATGGGAAGTCGTGCGAGGAAATCTAGCTCAGGAAAGCGAAGTTTTTAAACAGGAACAAATTAATAGATTTAGGGCAGACCGAGCTAAACGTAGAAAAAATAAAAATAAATCTGGTTTGAGGGAATATTTGTAATCACTTTAAACAAAATAGATTTATGAAGATTAAACGAGAAAATTATGGTTGGCTTTTTGCGACAGTGTTATTGGCATTGCTTCTTGCATTGTCAATATATCTTGGTGTATCAGGTTGGTATTTTAAAACCGATATTTCTTATACAACTGATCTAGAACTTGGCAAAACTGTCCAAATGAGTGTAAAGAAAAATGAGGCAAGTTCCATTTCTATGAATTTAGATGGTTCATATTTGGCTGGTGACAGGCTGCCTCAGATTGTTTCAATTAAGAATATGGACGATGAGGCGTCTGTTTACCTAAGAGCGAAAATCTTTATCTATTCTGGCGATAATCAGATTTTAAAAATGGATATGGTTGAAACTGTAAACTGGGAATATGACCAAGCTGATGGTTATTATTATTTTACAGACCTTCTTACTATGCAAAATAAAGTTGCTTTATGTTCACATTTGATAATTGACAACGAAACACATTTGCAAACTAATACAAAATATATATTTACAATAGTTGTGGAAGCTTTGGAAGAAGATCAAGATGTTGTTAAAATCTGGGGCAAAAATCCAATAGAAAGGTCTTGACTTTCTCTTTAAGTGATGTTAACATAATAAAGAATTTAATAAAAATCAGAAGCATTAGCAAAAAGGAGATTGCTCTCGTCGGATGATATTACATTAATAAAATTACTTACAAAAGGAGCTTTTTTATGAACGAAAATCAATTACCACCAATCCGTCCAATTCCACCTAGACCTATTCCTCAAAGACCAAACTTGGAAAAGTCGGTATCAACTGAGCAAAAACCAACAGTTCAGCAACAAAATAGGAAAGAACCTTTAAACGATCAATCAAAATCAATAATATTTGGGCTTTTAGGAGGCTTTGCACTTTTAGGAGGCATTGCATTATTGATAGTAATGCTGATAATTTAACAATTCGCTAAGATTTTACAAAATTATTAAAATTAAAGAAATATTTAAGGCAATCATTTTATTATGAAAAGAATGGTTGCCTTTATTTTTATAATTCTTGCATTTTTTGGCGTTGGTTTATTTAAAAATGATTCTTTGGATATTAATGATTATGAAAGGGTCGTTATTGTTTCAAAACTTGACGATTTGACCAATAAAGGTAGTAAAGTCCAAAATGGAGAAGATTATTACTATTACTTAAATTATCAAGAGGGTGAGAGTGTAAGAAAAAATCTATCAAGTTATCAAATAAGTGGAATTATATTCTATCTTTCAAAAGAATACAGCTTTAATAGTTTCAATAAGAAATTTGATTATACCTTGTCAGCTAAATCAATAGTTGAAGATAACGATGTCTATTATGGTTATGATAAAGATTATTCTGATTTTAGGTTGGTTGGTGGAAAGAAGATAAACTTGCAATTAGTAAAAAGTGACAATAACTGGATTTTAGGTTATCCAATGATTCTTACAGGTTTTTAAAAATTAATGTATAAACTTTTATAATCTGTCAATAAATTTCTAGGAGGTTACAATGGAAATCGAAAAGAGAAATGGGTTTATTGAATTTGTTAAAAAATATGGAATGTTTGTTGTCGTTGGAATTGTCATTTTTGCAGTTGCATTGACATTTACTTTGGTTGCAGCACTCAGCAAAACTGTTCCTGCTGGCAACACTAATTTAAATTTCACTCTTCCAATGCAAGAAGCTAATATAATCAAAGATTTCTCAGATACTGAACTACAAAATAATGAAACTCTCAATCAATGGGAAGCTCATTTATATGTAGATTTCGCTTCTGAGAATTCTGACGTTTTCGCTGTTCTTGGTGGAACTGTTGTAAGCGTTGAAGAAAAGGCTCTTGATGGTTATACAATTACAATCAAACACTCAAATGGTTTTGAATCTATCTATTCTTCTTTAAATGAAAATATGCTTGTTAAAGAAGGCGATAAGGTAGAAGCTGGTCAAAAGATTGGAACAGCTGATAATAGTGCAGAGGGTGAACTTGACATGGGCGCACATCTTCACTTTGCAATGAAACTTAATGATAAGTTTGTTGATCCAAACAATTATCTTGACTTGCAAGAGAAATAAAACTTATATTCGTGATAAAATCACGTTTACTTAAAAATCAAATAAACAAAGATATCTTTTAAAATTCAATTCCCAGATAAAAATGCGATAAAAATGTCGCATTTTTATTTACATATTTTTTTTAGTATGCTATAATCTAACTAATGGAGGTTTTATGAGTACTATTGATACTGTAAAGAAAATAATAGCTGAACAACTTTGTATTTCAACTGATGATATAAAAGATGATGCTAATATATTAGAAGATTTAGGTGCTGACTCTCTTGATGTTGTTGAGCTTTTAATGACTTTTGAAGATGAGTTTAATGTTTCAATTCCAGATGACAAACTTGAAGAATTGAAAACTATTCCTCAAATAGTAAAGTTGATAGATGAAACTGTTAAAAAATAATGATTATTTAAAATAAGCTTAATTGCTTATTTTTTTTATTGCCTATCATTTTTTACAAAATTCTACAAATTTAGACATATTAGGTTTGCTTTCCACATAGATTTAAAAGTGGAGGCGAACAATGAAAGCTGATTTAATTGAGAGAGTTTTGGCTGTTGCTGAACATATCAATAATACACACGATACTATTAGGAAAACAGCCCAAATTTTTGGTTGTAGTAAAAGTACAATTCATAACGATGTTTCTATAAAGTTGAAATCAATTGATTATAAGCTTTTTATGGAAATCAAACAGGTACTGGACGAGAACTTTGCTGAAAAGCATCTTAGAGGAGGCGAAGCAACTAAGCGAAAATATTTAGAGGAAGAAGAAAGTAAAATTATTTGTTAAATTTAAGCGAGGTTTTCTCGCTTTTATTTTTTAATTTTTGCCATATTTGAAAGAGTTTCAACATAATATAAGTTTGAGGTGCAAAATGAAGAAATTAGTTATTTGTTTTATGATGTTGTTATTGTCGGTTACGCTTGTTGGTTGTAGTAAAAAATTAAAAATTGAAGATTGTATGAGTGAAATCACAAAGATTTATTATCAAGCTAAGTCTGACTCAGTGAATGGCTCTATTTGTGTTGGGCAGAGAGAGGAAAATTATGTGATTGATGGAAAACATACAAAAACTTGTGACTTTTCTTTAATAACCCTTAAATTTAATAATCAGCAAGTTGAAAATCAAATAAATGTAAATATTTCAGTAAATGATGTTGAAAAACAAATTGTATTAGAGCTAAATCCAGTTAACCATACTTACATGGCAGACCTAGGTTATGCACTCGGTGAAGATGATAAAGTATCTATTTCCTATAAAGAGATAAATTTAAATTTTGTAAATGTTAGTAAAAATTTTAATATAAATCATAACAAAGCAATAGAAATTGCAATAGATGAGTTTGGAAATGAACTAAATAAATTTTATAGAAAAGGCAACTTTGAAGGAGAGTGTTATTTAAAGGTATTAACATTTAATAGTAATGGCGACGAAGATTTATTTTGGATATTTACTATTGTAGGCAGTGATAAACAAGCTAAAAATATCATTATAAATATCAATGATGGTTCAATAAATTTAAAAAATTAAAGAAATTCGAGGCTTTTTGCTTAAAAAATGCCTCTTTTTTTATTGGTTTTAATTTTTTATTATGATATAATCATTGTATGAAAAGTAATATCGTAGAAAAAGAAAATGCCATTGTTATTGTTGTAGCAGTAAAAAAAGAGGATAATATTGAAAGAAAAAAAGAGGAAATAAATCGCCTCTGTTATTCTGCTGACCTCAATGTAGTAGATAATTTCTACCAAAAAGTTAAAGATTTTAATAAGAGAACTGTTATCGGAAGTGGAAAGGTTGATGAAATAAAAGAATATATTGCAAGCTGTGAAGAAATTATTGATGTTGTTATTGTCGACTATCCTCTTACCGGATCTCAAATGAAAAACCTTGCAGACGAATTTAAAACTAAGGTTATCGATAGAGTAGGGCTAATTATTGACATCTTTGCAAGAGGGGCAAAATCAAGAGAGGCTAAACTGCAAGTTAAGCTTGCACAAGACCTCTATCTTTTGCCACGTCTTTCACAAATGCAGGGTACTAGTGGTAGGTTTGGTAGTGCTGGTGTAGGAATGAGAGGACCGGGGGAAACCAAGCTTGAACTCAATAGACGTATCCTAGAAAGGGAGATGGACAACTTAAAATCACAGATTGAAAAGATAAAAACTCAAAGACAATCAACGAGGAAAGAAAGGCTTAAATCGAACCTCCCTAAAATAGCTCTTGTTGGTTATACAAACTCTGGTAAGTCGTCGCTATTAAATACCCTTGTAAAGGAAAGTATTTATGCTGATGATAAGTTCTTTGCTACACTTGATACTACTACTAGAAAATTATATTTGGGTGAAAATCAATATGCTGTTCTTACAGATACAGTAGGTTTTATTTCCGATCTTCCACACCAACTAGTAGACGCATTTTCTTCAACACTTGAAGAGGCAACTGATGCAGATTTACTTTTACACGTTGTTGATATTTCACTAGACAAGGAAATAGATGGAAAGAAGGAATATGAAATAAATATGAAAGTTACAGATGATTTGTTAAATGAGTTAGGAGCAACTGATAATAGAATTGTTGTTTTAAATAAATGCGACTTACTTGAAAAACCTCTACTTATAAAAGAAAATCAAATATTAATTTCATCAAAAAAAGGGCAGGGCATAGAACGCCTGCTTAATATGATAAAAGATAAACTTAATATGAATTAAGTTTATTTTTTT
>CARBWQ010000072.1 GCA_948949055.1 uncultured Eubacteriales bacterium
ATCTAGTAGCGTGAGAGAAACGAAGATTAAATAATTCACTGTTTAACTCTTTAAGCTTTGCATTGAGCTCTGCAACTGATAGATACTTAATTTCATTAATTTTCATCTTTCACACCACCTTTTGCAAGTTCATCTGTTTTTTTGATAAATTTTGTTTTGCATGGAAGTTTGTGTCCACAAAGTCTAAATGCTTCTCTTGCAACTTCTTCGCTAACTCCTTCAAGTTCGAAAAGAACTCTACCTGGTTTAACAACAGCAACCCAAAATTCAGGAGAACCTTTACCTGAACCCATACGAGTTTCAGCAGGTTTCTTAGTTACAGGCTTATCAGGGAAGATTTTAATCCAAACTTTACCGTCACGTCTTGTATATCTTGTTAAAGCGATACGAGCAGCTTCGATTTGGTTTGATTTAATCCAGCATGGCTCAGTAGCGATGATACCATAACTACCGTAAGCAAGAGTGTTGCCTCTTGTAGCCTTACCTGTCATTCTGCCTCTAAAAACTTTTCTTCTTTTAACTCTTTTAGGCATTAACATTATTCTTGTCCTCCTTTTGTTTCAGACAATTTGTTATTATTACCTAGTATTTCACCCTTGTAAATCCAGCACTTAATACCGATTTTACCAATCATAGTATAAGCAGCGTATTCACCGTAATCAATGTCAGCTCTAAGAGTATGAAGAGGAACAGAGCCTCTAAATTGTTTTTCAGTTTGAGCTTTCTCGTTTGCTTTTGTGAGAACGCCACTAACTTGAATCTTACAGCCTTTTGCACCAGCTTTCATAACTCTTTCGATTGCTTGTTTTAAAGCACGCTTAGCAGCAACACGTTTTTCAAGTTGCATTGCGATGCTTTCAGCAACGAGTTGAGCATCAAGGTCTGGTCTTTTGATTTCTTTAACATTTACAAGTAATAATTTAACAGGTCTGACAAGTTTTGAAATTTCTTTCTTAATTACTTCAATTCCAGCACCCTTTGTGCCGATAATCATACCAGGCTTAGCGGTAAAGATATTTACAATAAGTTTGCTGTCAGTTCTTTCAATAGTAACCTTTGAAATAGAACATGCTTTGTATTTGTTATAGATGAAATTTTTAACATCTTGGTCTTCTTTAAGGTTGATAGCAAATGTTTTTTTATCTGCATACCAAGTTGAGTTCCAATCTTTGTTAATTCCAACTCTAAGTCCTATTGGACTAACCTTTTGTCCCATCTTAGCCTCCTACCACTTCATCAAGCACAATAGTGATGTGTGAAGTTTTTTTGTGAATTATGTCACCTGAGCCTTTTGCTCTTGCAGACATGCGTCTAAGCATTGGTCCACTAGTAGCATAAGCTTCTTTAACATATAATGAATCTCTATTTTTACCCATATTGTTTTCGGCATTAGCGATTGCACTATTTAATACTTTTAAGCTTTCGTAAGCACCTTTATCAGGCATATTTTCAAGGATAGCAACAGCCATTTCAGCCTTTTTACCTCTTACAAGGTCAAGGATATAGGTAATTTTAGAAGGGCTCATTCTAACATATTTAGCCTTTGCATAAGGATATTTTACTTTCTTAGCAATTTTTTCTGCTTTTTGTCTTGTTCTTGTAGCCATTTATTTGCTCCTTATCTCTTACCTGCTGTTGCAGCCGACTTTTTAGTGTGTCCCTTGTAAGTTCTTGTTGGAGAAAATTCTCCGAGTTTATGTCCTACCATATCAGCTGTGCAGTAAACAGGGACGTGTTTCTTTCCATTGTGTACAGCGAAGGTAAATCCTACAAAATCAGGATAGATGGTAGAAGCTCTTGACCAAGTTTTGATAGGTCTTTTAACGCCTGACTCTTGCATCTCGGCAACCTTTTTTACAAGACTTGGATGAACATAAGGCTTTTTCTTTAATGATTTGCTCATACTTCCTCCTAATTAACTCTCTTAACCATTAAACGGTTAGAGCGATTTTTTCTCTTTCTAGTCTTGTATCCAAGAGCAGGTTTGTTCCATGGAGTAACAGGTGATGCCATACCGACAGGGCTCTTACCTTCACCACCACCGTGTTTGTGGTCGTTAGGGTTCATAGCAACACCACGGACGCTTGGTCTAACACCCATGTGTCTCTTTCTACCAGCTTTACCGAGAGATACAAGTTCGTGGTCAATATTACCAACAGTTCCGATAGTAGCTCTGCAAACAAGAAGAACTTTTCTCATTTCGCCACTAGGAAGACGGATAGTTGCATATCTTCCTTCCTTAGCCATAAGCTGAGCTTCATTACCAGCACTACGAACAAGTTGACCACCCTTGTTAGGTTCAAGTTCAATATTATGAATAAGTGAACCAACAGGGATATTTGCAAGTGGAAGGCAGTTGCCGACTTTGATTTCAGCATTTGCACCACTCATAACTGTGTCACCATCTTTAAGTCCAACAGGAGCGATGATATATCTCTTTTCGCCATCAGCGTAACGAATTAAAGCGATATAAGCAGTTCTGTTTGGGTCATATTCAATTCCGATAACCTTTGCAGGGATATCATCTTTGTTTCTTTTAAAGTCGATTACACGATATTTTTGTCTGTTTCCACCACCTTGGTGACGAACAGTAATTTTACCCTGAGCATTTCTTCCAGCATGTTTATCTTTCTTTTCAAGAAGAGATTTTTCAGGAGTTTTCTTTGTAATTTCTTCAAAGGAAGAGGTTGTATAAAATCTTCTTCCCGCAGAAGTAGGTCTATGAATTTTAATTGCCATTACACACCTCCGTCCTATGATAAGCTGTCGAAGAATGCAATTGACTTAGAATCTGCTTTTAATGTAACGATTGCCTTTTTGTAATCGCTAGTTCTGCCAACTGTTCTTCCAGCCTTAGTATTTTGAGTCTTTTTGTGACCTTTTACGATAACAGTATTTACACTTGCCACCTTAACATCAAAGAGCTGTTCCACAGCACTCTTGATTTGTACTTTATCAGCGTTTTTTGCAACTACGAAAGTATAAACTTTGTTTGCAATTCCACCATAACTTTTCTCTGTGAGAAGTGGTCTTATAATGATTTTATTAGCTTCCATTATTCTGCGTACGCCTCCTCTAATTGTTTAATAGCTGACTCTGTGATAACGATGTTTTTGTTCGCTACAAGCTCATAAACATTAAGATCACAAGCCTCAGCAATGTTCAATGTTGGAATATTAGCAGTAGCAAGTTTAATGTTTTTGTCATTGCCATCATTGATTACTAGAACACTCTTATCAAATTTGAAAGCATTAATAAATGCCTGAGCTTCTTTTGTCTTTGGAGCAGAGAATGCGAATTTATCAAGTACAGTAACTTGGTTTTGAGCAAGTTTAGTGCTGAGAGCACTTACGAGAGCAATTCTCTTCTTTTGCTTGTTGACTTTCTTAGAGAAATCTCTTGGCTTTGGAGCAAAGACAACTCCACCACCTGTCCATTGTGGGCCTTTTCTAGAACCATGTCTAGCTCTACCAGTACCCTTTTGACGCCAAGGTTTTTTAGCGTGTCCTCTTACTTCACTTCTTGTGAGGGCAGATTTAGTACCCTGTCTTTGATTTGCGTTGTAAGCAACAATAACCTCGTGAATAAGAGCTTCGTTATAATCGTTAGCGAAGAGAGAGTCAGGTAAATTAATTTGACCAACTTCGCTAGCTTGCATATTGTAAACTTTAACTTTTGCCATGACTTACTCCTTTATTTAACCTTAACCGCTTCACGGATGGTAACTACTGAACCTTTTGGTCCAGGAATGCAACCTTTAACAAGGATAACATTTCTAGAAGGGTCAACCTTAACGATTTCAAGGTTTTGAATAGTAACCCTTTCTACACCATAGTGACCAGGCATATGTTTGTTTTTGAAAACTCTTGATGGTGTTGAGTTTGCACCCATAGAGCCGACTTCTCTATGAACAGGGCCTACACCGTGAGTCATTTTAAGTCTGTGTTGGTTCCATCTTTGGATAACGCCAGTGTAACCACGACCACGAGTTGTACCTGTAACATCTACCTTATCTCCCTCGCCAAAGATATCAGCTTTGATTTCTTGACCAAGAGAATATTCATTTGCATTTTCGAATTTTAATTCTTTAACAATTCTATAAGTATCAACGCCTGCTTTCTTGAAAGCACCTGTCATAGGCTTGTTTACTCTTTGAGCTTTTTGCTTGTCGAATGCAACAACGACAGCATTGTAACCGTCCTTTTCATCGTTCTTAATTTGAACTACTGGGCAAGGACCTGCCTCCACAACTGTAACTGGGATAACTACGCCTTCTGGAGTGAAGACTTGAGTCATACCAAGTTTCTTACCAATTATAGCTTTTTTCATTGTTCTCTATCTTCCTCCATATTATAGTTTAATCTTAATATCTACACCAGCTGGAAGGTCGATTTTCATAAGAGCATCAACTGCCTTAGCGTTTGGTGAGTAGATATCGATAAGTCTTTTGTGAGTTCTTGACTCGAATTGTTCACGACTATCTTTGTATTTGTGTGGTGAACGAATTACTGTAACCACTTCTCTATCAGTTGGAAGTGGGATAGGGCCAGCGACTTTTGCGCCGAACTTTTCAGCAGTATCAATTATTCTTTTGCAAGCTTCATCAATGATGCTGTGTTCAAAGGCCTTCAATTTTATTCTAATAACTTGTGTTGCCATTAATAATAATACCTCCTGTAATAGCAATGCCAACCACTCCTCTTCCCTAACGCACAAACTTATCAATCTAGTCAAAGCTTAACTACGTTATTGAATTGACACCTACGGAACACTTACCCATGTGTGTCACGCTGTAAGGAATTAAAAAATGTGATTTTTTCGGTTGGTCGCTCGGGTCTATGCCACGAACTTGTCCACATAAATTCTCCTTCGATTGCAGGTAATCAAGGTAACCTTATGTATCAACCCATAATTCACAGCTTCCCTATTATACCAAATCCAAACAACTAAGTCAAGGATTTTTTAAAAGATTTTTTAAGATTTTTTTAATGGTAAAACTTGTTCTCTTCTCGTCTATTTCACCACCTATTTTAATAGGTTAATTATTCTATGTATTATAATATATATATAATATAAGAAAGAACACCCCATTTACATGCGTTGTTCCTCTGCCCACAAAAAAAGCCGGATCAATTAATCTCGGCTTTAATATCAGTTATTTTAAGCTTTCTCAATTTCATCTAAATCTTTTGTAGTGCATTCTTCTTTAATCATTGCACTCTTTAATTCTTCTGCTTTTTCATCATACTTAGCACCTTGAACAACCTTTCTCACTTGCTTGCAAATGTAATCAAGTGCTAATTTTGAATTATCTTTAACAGCATAAGTATTATATATTTCAGAAACAAGTCCCTTTTCAGTTAATCTTATTGCCTCAACTATAACATCATTCACAATAGGATTTTCCTTATTTTTCTTTACTACATCTATTGGTGCTTGAAGACGAATTTCTTCATTTCTTTTCTCAGCTTCGAACAAAGGAGCTTGATACTCTTTTTGTATTTTGTCGCCTAGCTCATAAATGTCCG
>CARBWQ010000073.1 GCA_948949055.1 uncultured Eubacteriales bacterium
GTTAACAAAAGTGGCAAATATAGTAGAATTATTTGGAAAAGAAGTTTCTTTTAAAGATAATATTTGCAATAGTAGTGGGCAATATCAGCAAGGCAAAGATTATAGATATAATTTGTATATTAGTATTACAGATGTTTGTCTTGCTAGTTGCCCTTTTTGCAATAATAGCACCAAGAAAAAGACTACAAAATCTGATAAAAAGTTCGACCTTGACAAGTTAAAATTGGTTATCGAAGAGCTTAAAGCTAAAAAACTGATAAATCGCATTTCTATAACTGGTGGAGAACCATTACTTGATATAGACCTTTTAAATAAAGTGCTTAATTTAGTGTTTGAAGTGTGTGGAGAACATCAAATTGTAACTATAAATACAAATGGTGTTAATCTTGAAAATATTTTTAAGCTTGATAGAATTAATAAAATTTATGGTATACATATTTCTAGGCATCATTATAAAGATGAGATTAATGATGAGATTTTTGGGTTTAAAACGGCACATATTGATGACATAAAAAAGGTGATTGAGAGGGCTGAAAATAAGCAGTTGATTAGATTAAATTCGCTTTTGATGAAAGATTTTATTGACAGTAAGAGCGAAGTTGAAAAGTATCTTGAAATGTCAGGCAATTTGGGCGTATTTAGGGTAGGATTTGTAGGACTTATGCCTTTAAATGACTACTCAAAAGAACATTTTATAGAATATAAAGATATTTTTGATAATTTATGTGAAAAAAGCGTGGTTGTTAAGCAATTCTATAATATGGACATATGTGATTGCATTAATGGAATGTATATGGCAGATAATGGACAACTTGTAGAATTTTATGCTAGAAATGTGAGAAATCTTTGTCCTTGCAATGTTGGTCAGCTTAACTATACTTATGATAATAAATTGTGTGCAGGGTTTAATAATCCAATATTTTAGAGGAAAAATGCAAAAAATACAAAAAATTAATAAGATTTTTAATAAATTAAAGAAAAATGATAAATTAAACACCTCTTATCCAATCGAGAAAGAGGACTGGGCAATATATAAAACTGAACAAGAACTTGATTTTAATGAAGACAAACTTTGTTATTATATCCATATACCTTTCTGCAAAACAAAGTGTAAGTTTTGTGAATATGTAAAATATATAAAAAGTGATGATAATTTAGAAAGCGAATATATTAATTTATTAATAAAAGATATAGATAAGTTTACAAAATCACATTCAAATATTACTCTTTATGGGCTTGATATTGGTGGTGGAACTCCTTTATGTTTAAATGATGGTAATTTTGAACAATTACTATTGTTTATAAAAAATAATGTTTTTGAAAAGCTTAAATTATCAGCTGATTTTGAACCAAGCATTGAAGCGACTTTTATATCACTTACAGAAGAGAAAGTTAAGATGATTGCTGGCTGTGGGATTAAGCGTATTTCCTTTGGTCTGCAAACAGTAAATAAAAAGTTTTTAAAAGATAACGACAGAGAGAACCCTACGATTCAAAGAATGGATCAGGCAAAAAAGTGGTGCAAAGATAATGGAATTGAAAAGATTAATATAGATTTCATGTATGGACTTAAAGGTCAGACTTTGAATGATCTTAAAAATTCATTGGCAACTATTGAATATTTCAAGCCTGAACAGGTTACTCTTTATGAGTTTCGCACAAATATATTAAAAATTAAAGAATATAAAAGTAAACGTCAACTTTTTAATCAATATAAGTTTCTTTATAAGGGACTTAAAAAACTTGGATATTATGGTCGTTTTGGTCAAAATACCTTTTCGCTAGATGATAAGGATTTGGGTTTATCTTCTTATATTCGAAACAGAATGATTAATAATATTTCATATAAAGGATTTGGAATCTCATCGCAAAGCAAGAGTAAAAATGGAGTAAGCTATAATATAGGTAAATCTGATAGACCTTTGCAAGAATGTTTGGCTTGTGGAAGCTTTGATAGCGAGGATACCTATTTTCTTCCTAAGGAAGAGATGCTTGCAAAATATATTGCGATAAGTGGATATTGTGGTCAATTCAATATTAAAATAATGAATGAAATTTTAGGGAAATCAGCAAGAGATTGTTATAAAATTCAATTTGATTTTTTAATAAAAAGAAGGTATGTCGAAATAGTAGATGATATTGTTTACATAACAAAGAGGGGATTTAAATGTTATGGGGCAGTGCTGTCGTTGTTCTATCCAAAATATAAAAAACAAGGATAATTTGATAAAAATCCTTGTTTTTTTGCGTTTTTTTATTAAATTTTAATATATTTTCCTAAATTATCTATAATTTAATTAAATTTTATTCTTAGAGCTATATAGTCAACGAGGTCGTTTACGTTAACTCTTACTTGCTCCATGCTATCCCTATCACGAATAGTAACAGTATTGTCTTCAAGAGTGTCAAAGTCAATAGTAACACAGAAAGGTGTACCTATTTCATCTTGTCTGCGATAACGTTTTCCAATAGAACCTGCCTCATCATAATCACACATGAATTCTTTGCTAAGCATAGAGTAAATTTCTTTTGCTTTGTCGCCCAAGTTCTTTTGAAGTGGTAAGATAGCAACTTTGTATGGAGCGATGGCAGGGTGAAGATGCATTACAACTCTTGTTTCTCCATTTTCAAGAGCTTCTTCTTCATAAGCTTCACACATTAAAGCTAGTGTAAGTCTGTCTGCACCGATTGAATATTCAATTACTGTTGGAAGATATTTTTCGTTGGTGACAGGATCAAGATAATTCATGTTTTTACCACTGAACTCTTGATGTCTAGATAAATCCCAAGTTCCACGATGGTGAATTCCATTAAGTTCCTGCCAGCCCATAGGGAAGAGGAATTGAATATCACAAGCAGCCTTTGCATAATGAGCAAGTTTGTCATGGTCATGATATCTTAAATGGTCCTCTTTAAGTCCAAGGTCATTTACAAAATTCCATGCTCTTTGTTTATAGTCGTTATATATATCCATACTTTCTACATCTTTGCAGAACTTTTGAAGTTCCATTTGCTCAAATTCAATTGTTCTGAAAAGGAAGTTTCCAGGAGTAATTTCATTTCTAAATGATTTTCCTATTTGTGCAATAGCGAAAGGTACTTTTGCACGTGTTGAGCGTTGAACATTAAGGAAATTTATATATTCTCCTTGACAAGTTTCTGGTCTAAGATAGACAATGTCGTTACTGTCACCAGTCATTGCACGAGAGGTTGTAAACATTGGATTAAACTTTCTGATTTGTGTAAAATCTCTTTTCCCACAAACGGGACACTTGACGTCATGTTCTTCAATATAAGCTTCCATTTCTTCATTAGTCATGCCTTCTGCTGAAACTTTTCCTTTGCTATGATTTTCAATCAATGTGTCAGCACGATGTCTAGTTTTACAGTTTTTGCAATCCATCTTTGGGTCGCCAAAGCTTTCAACATGACCAGAAGCCTGCCAAACGGTAGGGTTCATAAGAATTGCAGCATCAACACCAAAGGTTGAAGGATCTTCTTGTACAAAGCGTTTCCACCAAGCTCTTTTAATATTATTTTTAAGTTCAACTCCCACTGGACCGAAGTCCCAAGTGTTTGCAAAGCCTCCATAGATTTCACTTCCAGGGAAGATAAAACCACGAGATTTGCACAAGTTGACAATTTTATCCATAGTTACTTTTGTTTCCATATTTGACTCCTTATTATTGTTTTTAATGATTTTTTAACTTTTTTGGCAGTTTTAAGTAAAATTTTTATTAATTAATAAAAAAATCCCTACTGCCTAATGCAATAGGGGCGTATATTTACGCTGTTCCACCCTAATTCACGATTATTAAAAATCGCCTCATTTTGTCATATCGCTGACATGCGTTAAACTCGGGAGTTGCCAATTCCTTCAACATTTAAATAATAAATATCTCATTGATATTTCATAATTATTATATTAAATGTAAAAATTATTGTCAAATAATTTATCGATATTTTTTATTAATTTAATATTGTAACTTTACATTAATCTTTCTTTATGCTATAATCATATATAAAGGAGTAGAGATGAAAAAGAAATTGTTTTCAATAGATGGATATAATGAAATTGAAATTGATTTTGAAAAGATAGATTTAGTAAATGCTATTGATATATCATCTCTATTAAAAACTTATACCGATTGCAATGTTGTTATGGCAACTCGTGATGTAAGTGTTTATGTTACATTAGCAGAAGCAGGTGAGGAAATTGACCTTCGTAATAGATACAATCTGCTGGGCAGATCATATATATTTAATAATGATAAATATCAAATTAAAAGAAAAGATGTAGAAACAGAGTCAAGAGTTATTCTTTATACCAATGGTATGAGTCAAATTGTAAAGGGTGAAATATTTGAGGGAAAATACATTTTGGTTGATAAAGTTTGGCAATTATATAGTTATATAGATAAGCCTAAAAAATATGTTACCGTCACAAAACATTTTTGTTTTAAATCGCCTTGGGGAGAAATTATTTACGCTCCAACTGGTTCTAAACTTTGCGTTGAATTTATAGATGAGCGAGAATTCTTTGTGGTATCAAATTCATTTTTTAAGTCGGCTTATAATGTTCAAGAAGAACTTGGAGATATAGATAATTTAATAAAAAATCAACAAATTTAATAAAAAAAAGCGAAAAAAAGAGGCAAATTTGCCTCTTTTTTATTAATTATCTGATTTTATCTAATTATTTTTGATACTTCTCAATATATTCTTGATATGTGCCTGTAAAGTCAATAATCTTATTTTCGTCAACAATATCAATGATTCTATTGGCGACAGTTTCGATAATTTCTTGGTCGTGAGTAGAGAAGATTAGGTTGCCTCTAAAATTCACCATACCTTTGTTTAGGGCAGTAATTGATTCAAGGTCGAGGTGGTTGGTTGGTTCATCTAATATAACAAGGTTTCCTTGTTCAAGCATCATCTTAGCAAGCATACATCTTACGCGTTCTCCACCAGAAAGTACATTTGCTGGCTTCATATTTTCTTCGCCTGTAAACAACATTCTTCCAAGCCAACTTCTTATATAAGTTTCATTTTGGTCTTGTGAGAATTGGCGTAACCAGTCAACAATAGATGAGGTATTATTCTCAAAATATTCATTATTGTTTTGTGGTAAGTTTGTCATTTTTATAGTCTTTCCAACAAATACTTGTCCGTGGTCTGGCTTTTCATTTCCAAGGATAATATTGAATAAAGTGGTTAAAATTTGGCTATTTTTTGCAAAAAATACTACTTTTTGACCTTTTTCAATATTAAAACTTAAATTTTTGAACATTCCAGCCTTAGTCAAGTGATCAACTTTTAATATTTCTTTTCCAATCTCTTGGGTGTATTCAAAATTAATATATGGATATTTTCTTGACGATGGTTTGATATCTTCAATAGTAAGTCTTTCAAGTTCACGTTTACGGCTTGTTGCCTGTTTAGATTTGGAAGCGTTTG
>CARBWQ010000074.1 GCA_948949055.1 uncultured Eubacteriales bacterium
AGCCCTTTCAATTATCATAGAAGCCCTGAATTTACAGAGAAAATTTCACATTCTCCTGCCAAGCCCTTTCAATTATCATAGAAGATCTGAATTTACAGAGAAAATTTCACACCCTCTACTTATCAGAAATTTCTTTTGCTTTTACCATGTATTCCACACCAAGATTTAGCTCTTGAACATTACCTTTCACAGTACACGTTCCATATTTTCCAATCTGAATATCTGGATACTCAAAAGAATTAACTGAGCATCCATAGATTTTATATTCCTCAGAATTAAATACCAATCTCTCTGGTGTACACTTAAAATCAACTATCTTATCCGTATTCTCACTCCTTCCCTTATCAGTAAACATCCCATCCTACTACAATTTTCTCCATTTCAGGTGTTTTCACCCACGAACCATTAACCATCTTCATTTTATTTTTCTCTCTAAATTCTGTAACATTGATTACATTGCCTGTTTGGAAAGGTCTTTCTACAAAATTCTTTCCAGATGTAATCTTGGTTTTTAAAGTATCTCCTGTACGCAAATTATATAAAACAAGATATGGCTTGGTTTTATCCTTATAGAATTTTGCTTCTACCACATAATACATACCTTTAGGTGCTTTCGGATTTGAATATGTAATATATTCAAGATATTCCTGTTCATATTTGATTTGTTCTTTTATTGATAATGGCTTGTCTTCTAATTGCTGTGATATTCTCTGAATGTATTTATCCATATGTAATTCTTTATACATTTTGGGAGTCTCATTATCAAAACACCCGTCAAACACAGCTAGGTCAATACCTAAATTATCTATATCTGCTTTTTTAATCTGCTTTCTGTCATAATATTTTTCAAACATATCTATAATCTGAAGTAACTTTTTGTTTGATCCATAATCAGAGAAAAAATTTAAGATTGTAAGGATTTGAAGCTGTCTGGAATTTACTGATGTTTTCTCCTTAATATCTTTAATCACATCAATAAAATTTTCATAGCTGCTATTTCTTCCTAACTCATATAACTCATTAGCAATCGTTTCATTGCAATATTTAATAGATGAAATCGACTTATAAATTGTATTGGTATTTCTATCAAACGTGTATTCACTTTTCAGCTTACCAAACTTGATATTTTCAATTTGGATTCCAAAGTAATCCAGTTCTGCAATAATACGACTTGTTTTTTCATTATCTGATTGATACTCATTTAAAACCGTAGTGAAATATTCAAGCGGATAATGTTCTTTTGCTTCTGCACCATAGATACTGTCATAAGCTACTGAAACTGCATGAGCAGCGTTAAAGCTATATCTTGCAGCATCATCAACAACCTGCCATACTTCATCAAAACCATCTTCTGTTCCAAGATTCTTTTTATATCCTGCTATCAGTTCTTGTCTTAGTTCCTCTTTTGCTTCTGGCGTAAATTTCTTCTTACTGATTTTTTTGATAATATCGTAAGTATGATCTTCCTTCATTCCACACCATACTAAGAAAGCCATGATTGATTCCTGATAAAGCATGAAATGATAACTCGGCAACAGAATATCATCAATTTCTGATACACCTGTACTATATGGTTCTCTATCAAGAAATGTATTTACAAGGCTTGCAAATCCAGGTCTGATTGCTGCCACAAATGCACTCATTTCTGCATCTGTCTTTGGTTTATACCTCTTCAGCATATTTGTTGATATATCTGTATCAGCCTGATTTAAAGTTGCAGTCATCCCATCTTCATACAACTTCCAAGTTTTATCATCTAATCTATCTAACAATTCTCTAATATTTGGAATTGGTTGACCAATCATCTTATAAAAATCAGAAATTATCTTCCATACTTTTACTGTCAAATAGTCATTTTTAAGAAACTTCCAAACATCAGATGTATAACCATCTATACAAGCACACAATTCATTTCCAACACGAATTAAACCTAATTCTTTTGATAATGGTTTATTGGATAGTACTTTAACCCATATAATGATAAAGTACCAAAAAAATCATTGTTTTGATAAAAAATATCATCAGCTTGTTATATTAATTCTTCTCCGCTTTTCTTTTTGATTTTTTTTGGTACATCATGCAAATATGTTTTCTTATCAACAACAGTCAATATCACTGTATCATCCGCATCCATATGTTTCATTAATTCACATGCTTCCTTGACTGAGCATACTATAACTCCCATTATGCCAACACCTCTTCCCAATTAATATTTTTCCAAAGAAAAACGTATTAAAACAGACCTTATTAACACTGTTTCTTTGTTTCTTGTCCGATACATTTCCCAACTTTTTGATTACCTCTTCTTTGCATATTGTTTGAGGCTGCTCACCTAAGGAATTGTAGGAAAATAAGTGATGCAGATTGCGCAGGATATTTCTTTGAGGATGTATGTCAAAAAACGTAGGCGTAGCGGGCTACGGCGAGGCTTTTTGGCATGCATAATCAGAGAAATAGCCAAGTCAAGATGCGTCAGTTATTTTTCTACAGTTCCTAAGATCATTGAATACATTGATAAACCCGTTTCTGATTCCGCCTGTAAACATCCATGAACTGGAAGATGTTGCTTTTTTATAATATGAGTCAAAGGCATGACAGTAATGATACTTGCATTTATTGTACCTTTCTCATTACTTACAATTATATATGGTCTTCTCTTTTTTTGAATAGAACCAGTCCCGTAATCTAATTCTGCCTCTATAATATCGTATCTATGAAGCTCCATATGTATCCTCCTCTCTTGTGATATGTATATTATTTTGCCTTTGATATTTCATATTGTATCAAGTTGTCAGCAACTTGTCAACAACTTTGTATCAATTTATAAAAATAATTGACACAAAGTTTATAGCAACTTATAATTATTAAAGATAGTAAACTTTAAAATACGAGGTGATTAAATGCCACAAGGAAGAATATCTCAAAAAAATACGAGAATATCTATAGTTATTCCAAAAGATTTAAAAATCGAGGCTGACAAAATTGCAAATAATGATGGAAGATCATTAGGTGGTTGGATAAGGAAACTAATATCTGATGCTGTATCTGAATATAATAAAAGCGATACTCCTCAATAAGTATCGCTTTTATCTCCCATAATACTACTATATTTCCTTACTGAACCTTTATTGAAAACCCTTCATAAATCCCAACAGGTACATCTTCACCAAAAGAATATTCTTCCATATTATCATGTTCAAATTCATAAACTGTGACAATTTTTCTATCTGGATCTACTACCCAATATTCTCTAACTCCTGCTGTGCGATATTTGAATAATTTCTTATAATAATCCATCTTACGGCTACTAGGTGAAACGATTTCAATTATCCAATCAGGAGCACCAACACACCCTTTATCATTCAACTTATCGGAATTACAAATAATACTAATATCGGGTTCAACATAATTTTTATCATCTTCATTCAAAAAAACCGCAAACGGAGCCAAATATACTTTGCAACCTCCATTCTTAGATTCAATATAATCTGCTATTCTACGCGATAGTGAAAAAATTATATCTTGATGTCTCCTATTTGGTGGTGCCATATAATAAATATTCCCATCAATAAGTTCAGCCCGCTCTCCTTCAGGTAGTGCATAAATATCTTCAATTGTATAAGACTCTAGTGTTCTTGCTATATCCATCTAACCGACCTCCCTCTATATGTAACTATAATACCTTATACTGAACATTATATCAATACAAATTCTCATAACTCTTTTGCAATACTCAAGTATTTAATTGTCAATGTTCAACCTTGCAAAATCACATATGAATTCACTTGTTGAAAACAGATGAAACCATAATTTTATCTTGTTTTCATATGCAAAAATGCCTATTTTACGCACTTTGGTACTTTTGGATAATTGTTTCATGTTACAGTTTTATCCATTGCTTCCATATTTTTAGTATAGAAATAAGGATTTTTCTATGCTATACTGGCTAATATCAAAGATAAAATTATGGTTTCTATATCAATAAAAGCGATACATTTTCAGTATCGCTTCAATTTTTAATATTAATTTTTCTTATTGTGCCTTTTTGTAATCATCATACAAAATATATTCTCTTGATTTTTCTCGCATATCTCTAATGGTTGGCAATCCATACTTTTTACCAAACTTACACAATCCACATCCACAATGAATTTTTCCCTTTGAATACTGTCCATCATGTGGATACCAATCTAAACCATAAACTGTTTTACTAATACGTTTTTTTCTCTGTATTTTTCTTTTCCTCACATCTCTAAGATAGGCTTTATCTCTCAAAATAGCAAACCTCCTGATTAAATTTCACTTTTATATAGTAGTTTCTTCTACATAATTCCACTCTATAGGCTCATTGGATGAATATTCACGAGAAAGCGCGAAACTCTCAAAATTTTTTCCAGACTCATTAGCTTTTTTCAATGCTTCTTCCATACTTTCTGCATCTATTTCCATTGATACTTCTACCATCACTTTACCAAATACAGTATAAGTTTTCATTTTTCTTTACCTACTTTCTTAATATTAAATATTTATCCAAGATCCTGAATCATTTTCTTTACTCTATCGATCTCAACATCTGTATGTGGTGTACCACCAGCATTCATATCAACATACCATTGCAATACTTCTTTTTCTGTCTTTAAATCATTTACATTAAGAATCATTGTTGCTGGCAATACTCTAATCCTGTCCTCATATTCGTTAAAATATGAACCAAATACTTTTATTTCGTTATGAATAAATCTCTGTGCCGCCGTAATTCGTTGCAATCCATCTACACAAACATATTTTCCATCTTCAGAAATCTGATCGCTATGCCAAAATGGATTGTTCAAGTAAATTGTATTTCCAGATTTTCCACCTCTTAGATGATATTCCAACCAGGCTACCTGTTGTTGCTCAGTCCAAACGTGTCCTCTTTGGAATTCAGGATTAAGTTGTAATCCAGCATCTCTTATCTCTTCTTCAATATATCTTACAAAACTTGTTAGAGAATAATTTACCTGATAATGTCCTGCAGATATAAACTGTGGAATGTCTTTAAATTTCGTTATTCTATCCATATATATTATCTCCATACTACTGTTCATGGTCTATTAAACCTTGCCCATCTAACACCATCTTGTACTTTGTAAAGCGACATTCCACCATTTGCACTTATAATCATCCATACATATCCATTTCTATCTTCATTAAAATATCCAACAAAAGGTGGACGATTAGGATTGGTTTCATTTTGAAATTCTATCAGTATCTCTTCATTAAGTTCTGGTAATTCTACGCCTTCCTGCCATTTATAACCCTTTTCATTATTATATCCATTAATTTCTTTCCATTCTAACATTCTGTTTCCTCCTAGACGTTAAAACCAGCCTTTCATTATATATATTTTACTCAAACTTCGCACATAGATTTAGCCTATGCACCTTGAAAATTCAATACTGGC
>CARBWQ010000075.1 GCA_948949055.1 uncultured Eubacteriales bacterium
CAATGATAGATCCAGCAGTTACGTTCTCTCCACCATAAGCTTTTACGCCAAGACGTTTGCTTTGTGAATCACGACCGTTTTTAGTACTACCACCACCCTTCTTATGAGCAAAAAGTTGAGCATTAAACTTAAACATTTTTTACCTCCAAATTTGCAAATTTTTCTTCACCTATTATTATTGACTTGAATGATTCTTGACAGGTTTTAAATATTACCTGAGTATCATTATTATTTGAATCTTTTTCGTTGATTGAAATTTTAAGATAGCCATCTGATATTTCATGAAAAGCTTTAACCTTCAAAACATCCTCTATGCCAACAATAGCAAGTTGTGCAACCGTTGACAATTGAGCACATAATAGGTCTTTGCCATATTCATCTTTACCAGTATGTCCTTTCACTTCAAAGCCAATAAATAGATTGTTTTTTTTATAAAAAGTAATCTTTGTCATATCAGCCTTACTTTTTAATTGAAGTTATCTTTAATTGAGTGAATGGTTGTCTGTGACCTTGTTTCTTTCTCTCGTTTTTCTTTGGCTTATATTTGAAAACAACGATCTTATCGCCCTTACCATGAGCAACAACTTCTGCTTCACAAACTGCACCTGCTACGAGAGGATTTCCTGTAACAACAGTTTTTCCATCACTGATAAGCATTACATCTAAATTGACTTTATCGCCAACAGCATTAGTAATTTTTTCAACACTGATAATGTCATTTTCACTAACTTTGTATTGCTTTCCACCACATTGAACAATAGCAAACATTTTCTATACCTCCTCTAACCAAACTCGCTGTTTTAATCGGGTGCTAATATTTCAATAGTCAAAATAAACAAGTTCTATTAGACTTATTAACCCTACACATGCGGATACCTATTAAATATAACACAAAACCTATAAAAAGTCAAGAAAAAAGTAAAAGTTTATTATATAATTTACCACTATGAAAATTATATTTTCTATTTAATTTGATTTCTTTATATAAATATTTATAAAATAGATTTAACGAAAAAAGTGACTAAGACTAGTCACTTTTAACTTAGAAATTATTTATCTTTATACTTCTTTTCTTTCTTGTCAAGTTTAACTTTACTTACAACAAAGTAAATTACTACACCAGCAAGAATAGCAACTGAGAGTCCAATTAAAACTCCACCCATAACTTCTTTTACATCAACATCTGATTTTTCATCAGTAGTAACTTCAAAAGATACAGATTGAGAAGTTTCATTGCCAGCTTTATCCTTAACAATGAATGTAAGAGTATAGCTACCAGCTCTATCAAGCTTATGAGTATAGATATATTCACCTTTAACATCAGATTCATTTTCAAGTTTTGTATAACTGTCATCAAGAGTAGTATTTCTAATTCTTATAGTCATGTTTTCTTTCATCCACTCAACATCTTCTGTTGCGTTGTCTGATACAGTAAAGCCTGCAAATTGAATTTTCATAGTTTCGCCTAGCTTATACTTAGTTTTAACCAAGTTTTTACCTAGTGTAACTTCTGGACCAACTACATCACCATTTTTGATTGTATATTCTACAACCTTAGCTTCACCTACATTTGCTTCTGTCTTATCCATAGCTTGAATTGAATATTTGATAGTATATCTACCATTATCAGCAAGAGTGAGGAAGATTTCGCCATTTCTTGCTACAAAGTTTGAATTATTTTCAGGTAAGCCATTCTCCCATTTTGCAAAAGGAATTGTTGCAAGAGTTGTAGTAGTGTTACCAGAAGTTTTAGTTATAGTAACAACTGAATCTTCATTATTTGTTTGGTAATCACTGCCATTAAACTCTACATTTGGCTTTTCAATCTTGATTTCTTTGCCTAACTCTTCATAAGATTCAGCATATACATTTTCATCAAATGTAACAGTCATTTCAACGCCACCGACATTGATTGTTTGAATCTTACTTTCGCAAGTATAAACTTTTACAATTTCTTCAAGAACTTTCATTTGATTATCATTTAGCTCTAATCCATCGCCTTGAAGACTTGTGTTTGCACCTAAAACATACTCGCCATCAACATTTACAATTTTAACGAAATATTTTTCATTATTATATTTGTAAATGAGTTTACCATTTTCAAGGAAAATCATACCATTATTTGCCACACTAGCAGATGAAGCGAATACGTTTGAATCTTTTGAGTATTGCATCAAATAAACTCTATATTGAAGTTTGAAAGTACCCTTCTTGTTTCCTGTGAAATAATACTTATCAAGTTTATAAGAATCAGTAGCAGAAATAATTGTAGTTGTATAATATGTTGCAGTCTTTGCATCATCATCTTCGTCAACGCCAACATAACCAAAGTCAGATGATTCAACTATTGAAAGAGTTGGAGGTACAAGATAATGTGATTGTCCTGCTTTAAGTTCAATAGTTTCAGAAGTGATATTTTCAATTTCTGGCTTATCAAATACAACTCCACCACCAACATTATAATTGAAATATGTTGTATAGTTATGATTTCCAGCATCACTCACAGTAATAGCAACTTGATATTCACCAGCAGTTGAAGCACGGAAAGATCCAGCTTTAACCATAAATGATTCACTATAAGAATCAAAGTCTGTAAGCATTTGAGAAGATTGCATTGAAAGTTTTCCAACTATTTCGTTTGCTTCATTTCTAATTATTTTATAAACATTAACTGTTGCAAACATATAGTCAACATTATCGTCAGTGAAATAGAGGGTTGGAAGTTCAATCTCTTTTGGAGCTTCAAACTTGTCATCAGATGTTGGAATGTTTTCAGCTCTATATAACACTGGCATAAGTTCATCTTGAACATCAGCTATTCTAATAATCTTGTTAAAGAATCCAGCATTGCCATAATCATCAATAGCATAAGCTAAAATTTCCAAATACTTAGCATCTTGTGGTTTATCAGCAAGGTTAACAGTATATACTGATTTAGAATTATCTACAAACCAACCTGCACTTTCAATAACCTTACCAGTTTCAGCATACCATTTAGATGAAAGATTAGAGTTTGCTCTTTCAATATAATATTTCAAAGTTGAGTCTGTTTTTGAAGAACTAACAGGAGTTGACTTGTCAGCACCAAGATATCTATAAGCAGTCACAGTGTCAAGTCTTGAATCTTGTGAAGTTGCATCTGTCGCAGTTGCAACGTTAAATTCAATAGTATCACTTGCAAGGTAAACGGCTTGTAAGTCGCTTGTAAAACTAAGAGTTGGAACTGTTTCATCAACATAGTCAGCAGAAACAACAACAGAGTATCTTGAAGTAGTTTCATTGTTTATTTTATCGCTTGCACCATAGATAAAAGTATAAGTTCCATCAGTGAATGTCTTTCTGTTTGAATTTTTTGGCTTAATGTAAGCATAACCAACCTCACCTTCTTTATCTAGAAGCATCATTTTAGTAACTGCATCTGCGTCATTTGAATCAAGGTTCTCAACGATATCATTTCCGTCAACATCTTTATTAAATTCAGTTGTAACTAAAAGATATTTATGCTCTTTTAAGAAAGCTTTAATTTCATTATCATCATCAACCTTCTTTCCTTCCATCAACATTTGATTTCTCAAATGATAATTATCACTTACGATTTGTTGATAGATAGAAGATTCTGCACTTGCACCAGTTCTTCTAGCAGGAGCAAATATAAGGTTATAATCATTATAAGCTTTTTCACTTATATCAAACATTGTAACTGCTGTGTTATCAAGAATAGTTCTTCTTAAAGCAAGTTCCTCTTTTGCTACAAAATTGTCTGTACCACCAACAGCATACATAATTATATTTCTGTTTCCTGTTTGTGATTTAAGCATATTTAAAGCACTTGCATAAGTGTTGTCTTCTTCATTATAAGCATCTTTGTTTCCGGCGTCATAAACATATACACTAGCAGATCTGCTATCTTTTACATTTGTGATTTCAAAACTTGTTCTGCTTTGAGAAACTGTATTGCCATAGAAATCTTTTACAGTGTAAGTGAATTTATAAGAGCCTTCATCATTTGCTTTAAATTTGCCATCTTCTGTCAAAACGTCATCTGTAACATCTATTTCATATCTACCATTAGAAGCTCTTTTTTCTACTTTAATAGTATAGTAAACTTCAATAGCTTCACTTGCAGGAGAGTTTGATGATTTTGTTGTTGCAGTAATTTTAGGCAATTCTCTTTCAACACCTACAATAGCAGTGATGTCAGAAACTGAACTAGACCAGCTTGTTTCAAGCTCGTAGCCCTTTTCTTCTGAGTCAGCCTTTTTCAAATAATAACCCTCTTTTACAGAGAAAGTTTTGCTAGTTGAAGAAACAAATACAGGACCATTTTCACTCATTTGATAGTAAGAATAGAAAACTTGAACATCTTGACCCTTTATATTTGCAAGGTCAGCATTTGAGATATAGTATTCAGTTTTACCTTCTACTTCTCTTGATTTAACTGAAACATTACTACCTTTTGCAATGCTAATAGTAACAAAGCTTTCTTTTTCATCATCACTTGGAAGTTGATAATCATCCTTATCAAGATTTGTAAAGTAATCATTTTCATTTTCATCAATAATAACTTCATCTTCACCATCTTTTATAGAAGGCATTGGAAGAATTATATCATTTGAAGTAAGAGCAAGATCATACACACTAGGGATTATGTTTTTGCTGTTTGAAGAGAAATCAAAGACAGCTTCGCCAACTTCACATTTGATAGTCAAGTCATAAGAATAAGTCATGCCATTTTCTTCTACTGTATAAACAATAGTATATCTTCCAACTCTGTCAGCAATAAAGCTTTTCCCATCAGATGATTTACTAATCTTATCGTTGGTTGCCTTATAGAAAACATCAACAGATGACTTAATTCCACTTTCGTCAGCACTTCCGATAATATGTTTAGCCTTTTGACCATCAGCATTTTTATATTCATATTCGCCTTCTGGAATTTTAACAGAATCACCCTTTTTTACAGTAAGATCTGCACTATTACCATTTACCTTAATGCTATTTAAACTAATCTTATTTCTATCTGTAATATTCTCAACAGCACCAGCTATTGCGTTAACTGGGAAAAACGCTGTACACATAATAAATGCAAAACCGATAGCAACTCCTTTAAAAAGTCCTTTGAATTTGGATTTTTGTTTAACCATACTAATCTCCTCTAATTACCTAATGTATTATTTAACAATTAATTGTAAAACATTTTAAAAATTAAGTCAACAAAATTGCTATATAAAACAAAAATATTTTGTGCTTGCAAGTCGCTTTTATGCTGTCTGATTTTCACTAGTTTTGTCGAAAAATAATTACATAAAATTAGATAGTTTTAACTACATAGTTTTTTTAAAAAAATAATTTGAGATTAAAACTTTTTTTAAAATTTATGCACATTTTGATTGGCAAAATAGTAGTATGTTAATGTGAAAGGGAATTAAAACAAAATG
>CARBWQ010000076.1 GCA_948949055.1 uncultured Eubacteriales bacterium
TTATCGCTGGTAAATTCATTTAGAGGAGTGACGAGGTCGCTAGTCTTTCTTCTAAAATTGGCATCTAATAGTTTTGTGCCAAGAATTTCTTCATAACAGTTTTTAAGTTCAGTTAAAGTAAATTTCTTTGGTAGAAGATTGAAGACGATGTCTGTATATTCAAGTTTATTTTTAAGTCTATCAAGAGCAAGATAGATTATTTTTATATGGTCAAATGCTAGGTCGGTAGAAATTATTTCAAGCTCTTTTTCCATTTTAATGCCTTTGCTTATTAATTTTAATTTCAAATTGTTTTCAAGAGTAGTTTCTTCATTTGAAAGAGTGATTTTGATTTCTTTTTCAACATTGTATCCCTCTGCTAAAACTTCTGTTTTTGTGTTTACGTTTTCTATGGAAATATCAAACCATTGTCCATTAGCTAGCTCTTCTTCCTTATTGGTAAGAAGCATATAGCTTACCGATAATACTCTGGTTCTAGGATCTCTTTGTTTATCCCCAAAGGTAAATAACTGTTCTTTATAGTAATTATTAAGTGAAACTTTATTTTTTACGCATAAATCTAATGTTTCGTCAAGAGTGTTGTTTAAGTCAATAAAAGTACCAATTACTGCATAATGGTGGATAAAAGGGGAGTATTTACGATTGGTTAAATACACCTGCAATTTTTTCTCTGGCAGTTTTCGATAGTTGTCTGTTTCTTTATCAACCATTCTTAGAATTACAGCATCAACAGTTACCGAAGGTTTTTGATATTCGCTATCTGAGTATAACTCTAAAAATTTTTTATCTTCAATAGATGTTTGCATATTTCACCTCAAAAAATGTTCATTTTGATTTATTATCTCTTCAAATTTAAAGTTTGCTTGTTTTAATATTTGTGCATAGTCCTTTGGTAGATAACTTTCAACTATTTCAATTACATCTTGATTTATTCCGTAAAAAGCGCCAGCGACACTGCACGCAATTGCACAATTTGTGTCGGTATCTCCTCCCATAGAGAGCGTTAACCTAAGTGTTTCTTCAAAACTATTGCTTTCTAGGAAACATTGCAAAGCAAGTGGAACTGATTCAATAGCTTTTGATGTAAATGTATAAGTATTTCGAAGTTGCTTTAAGTTTAAGTTGAGTTTTATTCCAAGTGTTTCTTCAATAATTTGTCTAATTGCTTGTTTATTTTCATGATTTTTAGCAAAATATATAGCTTTTGCTGTTGCCATGGCGCATTTTATGGAATCAGTATGGTCATGTGTGCAGATGGTAGCTTTAATGACATTGCGTTCAAGCTCATAAATGGTTTGCGCATCAAAAGCGATAGGAGATATTCTCATCGCACAGCCATTTCCATAACTTTGATTAAAATCAGAACCTTGGCACCACTCGGTAAACATTTTACCGAACTTGTTATGTTCGCCTTCTTTTAATGAAAGAATTTCCTTTCTTCCGTAAAATTTAATATACTTTTCATAATTTTTATCATGTAAGATTGCATCGCATAGTGCTGTGGTAAGAACTGTGTCATCAGTATAACACATTCCGTCTTGGAAGAATTTATAGCTTTCCTTTAAAACTTCCTTTCTCATCTCAACATTTGGAGCTTGTTTGCGATGTTTTAGCTCATAAAATTCCATTTTAGAACCACAAATATCACCAATAATTGCTCCATATATTCCATTTCTATACATCTAATTCTTCCTCATTAAAATAATTTTTTGTTTCATTAGGGTATTTAGCTACTCCAACTCTTTTATGCTCAGATAGTCTGTGCATCTTTGAAATTGTATCAAATTTATTGCCTTTCTTTCCTGTTCTGATGTATTCATCAAGTTCCTTGTATGAAAAGCCAAGTTTGTCTTCGTCGGTTTTGCCTGTAAGACCGTCATCAGGGACTTTGTTTACAAGATGCTCTGGAAGGCCAAGCATTAGCCCAAGCTGGCAAACTTCTTCTTTTGTATAATTTGCAAGTACTGAAAAATCTCCAACATTATCTCCCCATTTAGTAGTGTAGCCAACCATGCCTTCTGAAAGGTTGGAGGTGTTTGCTACTAAATATCCCAAACTTCCTGCTATTGAATAAAGTGTAACCATTCTTAGACGAGGAGGGATATTAAAAGTAGTCACAGTGCTAAGAGGTTTGTCTTCTTTTTTTAAAATAGGAGTTATATTATCTATCATATTTGTATATAAACTATTAATATTAATATTATAATACCTTATTCCAAGAAGCTCACAGCTCTCAACGGCGACTTTATTATCTTTCATTTCGCCGTTTGGCATAATTACTCCTACAACTTTATCTTTGCCAAGTGCATCAATGCAAAGTTTTGCAGTAATCAAACTATCTTTTCCACCACTCATTCCAAGTATAACCCCATTAGCATGAGCTGATTTGATATAGTCTTTAATCCATTTTTTAATATTCTCAATTTCAATTTTGTCCATGAATTTTCTCCTTTCAATATTGATATTATCACATTGATAATATTTTGTCAAGAAATTTTCAAAAAATGCTTGACAAACTAATTTTTCCGTGTTATTATCATATTGATGATATCACACATATACTAAATTTTAGGAGGAAATATGAAAAATTTATTGATTGTTGTTGACATGGTAAATGGATTTATAAACGAAGGGGCACTTGCCGACAAGAGAATAAATTCAATAGTTCCATCTATCGTAAAAAAAATAGAGAGAGCAAAGAAAAATGGAGATATGATTATCGCTTTTAAAGATACTCACGAAATAAATGATGAAGAGTTTAAGCTTTTCCCTCCACATTGCGTAAAGGGTAGCAAGGAATGTGAACTTATTGATGAACTTAAACCTTATGAAAAAGATATGTTGGTAATCAATAAAAATACTACTAATGGCTTTAATACAAAGGTTATGCAATCAATTTTAAGAAAACAAAAATTTGATAACATTGAAATCACAGGTTGCTGTACTGATATTTGTGTAAGTGCATTAACTGAAAGTCTTGTTAAATACTTTGAAAAAAATAACATTGATACTAAAATTTATATTTCAGAGAATAGCGTTGATACATTTGATGCTCCAAATCATGAGGCAGACAAGGTCAATGCACAATCACTTAAACAGCTTGAAGAGATTGGCGTAAATGTTTCATATAACAATATGCTCAAACCTATAAGCGTAAGAAAACTTACAGATAGAAGATTTTTAAATATGTTTGAAGTAACTTATGAAGGTGAAAATGGTCAAATAAGATATGAAATGGTTACAAGACATAAACTTCCAGAAGTTGTAAAACCTTCGCTTAATCCAGATGCAGTGCATGTAATTCCATACTCTTATGTAAATGGCTCAATGGTTGTTTATCTTATTAAGGAATTTAGATATGCTATCGGTGATTATGTTTATGCAGTTCCAGCAGGACTTGTTGATGAAGGCGAAGATGGCAAAACAAGTGCTATAAGAGAACTCAAAGAGGAAATTGGTGCAGATGTACAGCACATTGAAAGAACTGAAACTTCCTCTTACTCATCAGTTGGTATGACTGACGAGCGTGCAGAAATGTATGAAGCAGAAGTTAAACTCACAGGTGAGCAAAACCTTGTAGGTAATGAAAGAATTGAAGTTGTTCCTGTAAAACTTGAAGAACTTGAAAGTATGCTTGACAACGAAAAGTTTGGTGCTAGAAGCAAGTATAGTTTAAGAAGTTTTGTTTATAAGCAAAAGATTAAAGAGCTTGAAGATAAAGTTAAACAGCTTGAAGAAGACGAAAACGAAAGAGGAGAATAATTATGAGAAAGGTAGGTTGCTTTGTTGGCAAATTCCTACCACCTCATATAGGTCATCTAAGCGTAATTGATAAAGCTATCAAAGAATGTGAAAAGGTGATCGTTGTTCTTGCTGAAAATCCAGAGCGTTCTGAGGCAAAATGTAGGGAAGCCTCCTTCCCTTACTTTTTGCCAACCCAGCGAATAAAATGGCTGGAAGAACATTATAAAAACAACCCAAATGTCAAATTTGTATTCCTAAATGAAAGTGGGCTTAAAAGCTTTCCAGAAGGACTTGACGAGTGGTCAGCAAGATTTAAAGAGGTGGTTAAGGATAAAATAACTGCTAAATATGCAGATGAAAGCTATCGGGAATTAAATGAAAAATATTTTCCAGAATGCGAGTTCGTGCCAATTGATCGTGAGGCTATTGCAGTTCATGGCACTGACATTAGGACTAAACGAGATTATCTAAAATATGTCATACCAGAAGGATATGAAGATATAAAAAAAGCATTAAATGAGGAGAAAAAAATGAATAAAGAAAATAATATGTTAATCGATTTTTATGAGCTTACAATGGGTCAGGCTTACTTTAACCAAGGAATGAAAGATAAAAAGGCTTGTTTTGACCTTTTTTATAGAAGATGTCCAGATAAAGCAGCATTTTCACTTGCTGGAAATATTCAACAGGCAATTGAATTTTTGAGAGATTTTAAATTTGATAAAGATGAAATTGAATATTTAAGAAGTCTTAATATCTTTACTAATGACTATCTTGACTATCTTTCTACAATGAAATTTACTGGTGACGTATATGCTGTTCAAGATGGTATGGCAATGTTTCCTAACGAACCTGTTATTACAATAGTTGCTCCTATTATTGAAGCTCAAATTGTTGAAACTAAATTGCTTACAATCTTCAACCGTTCTTCTCTTGTGACTAGCAAGGCGAACAGAATTGTAAGAGCAGCACAAGGCCGTGCAGTTATGGAATTTGGTACAAGAAGAGCTCACGGTGAGTCTTCTGCTAATGAAGGTGCACTTGATGCTTATGTTGGTGGTGCAATAGGTACTGCTTGTACAATGACAGGTATGCAATTTGGAGTTCCTGTACTTGGAACTATGGCACACAGCTTTATCCAAAGTTTTGATAATGAATATGAAGCATTTAAAGCTTATGCTCAATCTTTCCCAAACAATGCTACATTCCTTGTCGATACCTATGATACTCTTGGAAGTGGTGTGCCAAATGCAATTAAAGTTGCAAAAGAAGTTTTAGAGCCAATGGGAAAACAGCTTGCAGGTATTAGAATTGATAGTGGCGACCTTGCATATCTATCTAAACAAGCAAGAAAAATGCTTAACGATGCTGGTCTTTATGGTGCTAAAATCTGTGTTTCAAATTCTCTTGATGAATATCTTATTTCCGATCTTCTTAAACAGGGCGCACCAATTGATAGCTTTGGTGTAGGTGAAAATCTTATCACTGCTAAGAGTGAACCTGTATTCGGTGGCGTATATAAACTTACTGCACTTGAAGATGAAAAGGGTAAAATGATACCAAAAATTAAGATTTCAGATAACATTGAAAAGGTGACAAATCCAGGGTTTAAAGATATTGTAAGACTTTATGACGATGAAGGAAAAATTATAACTGATGTTGTTCAGCTCTTTGAAGAAGAACTTCCAAGTGG
>CARBWQ010000077.1 GCA_948949055.1 uncultured Eubacteriales bacterium
GGTTTTATGACATCATAATTTTTGCAAATATTAAAAAAATTATCATTTCTAGAAAATTCAATACATTCACTTTTAAGGTCAATTCGACTGCTCACAAAGGGAATTCCATTTTCTTCGCCTCGATTGTCTATAAGAGGCTTAAAAAGAAAAACACTAAATCCCTTTTGAAGATAGTTAAATCTGCACATCAGTGCCTGTGCTGTCTTAGAACTGCCCATTGCACCATATTTAAAATATAATTTGCTCACAATTTCTCCTTAGAATCAAAATAATTTTAAATAATTATAAAAATATTGTCAAATAAAATTAATAATTAAAATTTTTTAAATTTATCACCTATTTTTTACAATATTAAAACATAAAAAAAGTGGCAAAACGCCACCTTTTAAAATTCATTATAATCTTCATCATTTATCAATGATTTTAAATTATTTCTTTTGTTTTTATATACAATATTTGCTCTTCTATTTTCTTTGTAAGCTTCTTGTCCTTCAACTTCCATACCAAGATCTTTTTCTTTGGAAGACTTATGCTTGTTGCCACGCTGCTGATTAAGGCTATCTTTATAATCTCGACTATTCTTGTAGTCTTTATTATATTTTACGCCTTCAAGCATTCTTTGCCTTTTTGCACTAAGAGTTGGATTACTTTCTGCCTTTGTATAATCATCTACATCAGAGAAATAATCTTCACTATTATCCATAGTTTTTTCTAGATTTGTACTAGCTCTTACAACTCTTGTCTTTCTGTCTGCACTTTGGATTCTAAATGTAACATCTTCACAAAGGCGAATTAAAGGTTGATCATTTTCTCTATTTATAATAGCACAGCCAAACTTAGAGAATCCCACATTCTTCATTCCTCTTGGCAGGAGTTCTACGGCTGGAATTAAAACCTTTAATCCCTTCTCTTGATTTTCAACAAGCACGCCCAAATTATTCGCTCCACCAGCCTTTCCTTCTGCTTCGTTTAACCATTTAAAGCCACTAATGTAGCCTCTCATAACATCGCCTATATGAGCTTCGCAGTATATTGCCGAATTAATTTCAATAAACTCACGTTCTGCCTCTTTGTTTGCATCTTGCATTTGATTTGCCCAGTTTGCTATCTCAGCAACTGTTTGAGCATCTATTAGTTCTTTACCATTAATAAAACCTAAGATATTTTTATGTGTAACATAATCACTAATTCTTCTTATAGGAGAAGTTGTATGGCTATAAGCTTTGCTTTGAAGTCCAAAGTGGCTGATGTTGTCAATATTGGCAATATTATCTTCTAATATTTGAACAGGTCTAAATTTCTTTGCAAGTGCTGATGAATTCTTGTTCTTTTTATACTTAGCAAATTGCTTCTTAATAATATTTGCACTATATGGACTAGTAGAAACTGAATATTTTGCTCTGCTTTGAAGTCTAACCAAGAAATTATTAACTGCCTTTTCCTTATATGTACCCTTTACAGAAGATATAATCTTTGCTATCCCAACTGGTGAAAGGTCACCATCAAACTGAATATTTAAATTACCAAAGAACTCATATGCTTGACCAACCCTATCTTCATTTGGCATTTGGTGAACACGATAGATATTTGGCAATTTGTTATCTCTTGCAAACTGAGCACTTGCCTCGTTTGCAGTCAACATAAACGCCTCTATAACCTTATGATAATGACAATTTTCTTGTGGTTCTATATCCAAAATTTCACTCAAATCATCATTGAAGACCACATCATACTCATTTTTAGTATCAAAATTAATAATATGGCGTTTATTAAATCCCTTCCAAAGAATATCACTAGCCTTTGCATTTAATATTACCTGCTCATCTTTGCTTAATTCTCCATTACTGCACTTGGATTTAAGTTCTGATAATGAAATTGGATTTTGGTCACAAATAGCCTGTGCTTTTTCATAACTATATTTTTCTTTACTATTTATAACTGCGTCCATGATTACACTAGATTTAGGCAATCCAGTATTCTCATCAACAATAGTTTTAATTACAAAAGCCAACCTATCAACATTTGGATTTAACGAGCAAATTCCAGTAGAAAGTTGTGGTGGTAAAATATTATAAGCTCTATTTGGTGCATAGGTGGTAAAACCAGATGTCAAATATCTCTTTCCTATCTCACTTTTAAGATCGACATATTTTGTAACATTTGCAACAGCAGTATAGACAACTAAATTACCCTCTTTATCATAAGTTGAATAAATCGCGTCATCCATATCTTTGCAGGTCGCAGGATCAACTGTTGTAAAGCAAAGTCCTCTAAGGTCAACAACCCTTTCGCCACCCTTTTGCAATATCTTTCCATTTTCATCAATTAAAGTTTTGCCTGAAAGGTCAACTTCTGTCGGAATGATTTCAAGTTCCTTTTCA
The DNA here is from genome assembly GCA_948949055.1 of uncultured Eubacteriales bacterium. Lineage (GTDB taxonomy): Bacteria > Bacillota > Clostridia > Christensenellales > UBA1242 > Caccovivens. The sequence continues at coordinate 2,382 of CARBWQ010000077.1, forward strand.
ATTACCTCATCACTCCATGACATATTTGCACCATGAGCTTCTGCAATAGCCTCATATTCATGAATAGGATTTCCTGCATCACCTTTGATTTCAGTAATAAAGCCACAGGCTGGAAGACCACTTTCCTCATCTTGAACAACCGATAAAAGACAAATCTTATCTTGGTATTTACTTAAAGTATTTTTATCATTTAAAATTGTAATGTTTCTCTTGAAACGTTTATCATTAGGTATAAAAACAAGACTATCGTGACTAACTTTTACAACTCTACCTAGTATTGAATTTGGGTCATGCTTAGGTGATCTTTCACCGATAATAGATTCTTGATCATTTTCAAGTTTTGACACAATAAAAGGTCTACGAACATTGCCATCATCTGTAAAGGCAATGTTGACTCTTTCATTTGATCTATATCCTTTTATATCTTCTGGGAAAAGAGCATGTTGATGATTATCGCCATCTATTAAGGCGTAACCATTTTTGCCACGCATAACGAGCGTGCCACTAAAAAGTTCACTTGGCTGAGCAAGAGCATAGCCAGATTTAACTGATATTCTACCACTAGCTTTAAGCATTGAGATAGCTTTATCAAACTTGTTGCCACTTGAAACAACTTTCTTTTTAACAAGTGACGCACGCAAGGTAGCCAAATCTTTATTCGATTTCAAAACTTCTTTAAAAACTTTTTCTCGAATTTTGACAAAACCGTCATTATTAAATCTCTTAACTCCCATTACTTTCTCCCCTAGTTTAATATTTGAAATCGCATACAATATTTTTTTAAGTTTATTGTTGCAACCAAAGATTAATCAAACATAGCGCCATTTTAATTTAAGCAATATTTGACAGATATTTCTAATCAAAAATGTTTTGCTAAATTATTACTCACCTAGTTTATTTTAGTGTAGCATATTCAGCAAAAAATTTCAATATAAAATTTAATTTAATTATAATATTTTTCTTGACAAACAAAAAGCAGTGTGTTATTATCAAAATAGAAATATCAGATTTTGAGGTAAATATGGCGTTAAAAAATACATTTCTTTTTAATCAAGGGAATTTAATTGACAACTTTAAAAATTTCAACAAACTTGGAAAAATTAGTTATCCTTTGAAGACCAATTCACAAACTATCATTATTGAAACGCTTAAACCTCTAATTGAAAATGATGACAACTATTTTGCAATAAGCACAACATCTCATTTTAAATTTTTACAACAAAACAACATTTCACCTCAAAAGATGTCTTGTATAAATGTACTTACAAGCGACGAAACTATAAAAAATTTCTATGAAAAAGGTATAAGATTTTTTACATTTGATAATTTAACTAGCCTTGAAAACTTTTTAAAATATGCAGAAAGTAAAGATTTAAAAGTAAGTATCAGAATTTCAATCAATCAAATTTTTAACTCTAACTATCACCTAGGGGCAAGTTTAGATGATACTTTAAAAATGCTAAATATGTTAAAAGAAAGAAACATAGACTTTGGAATCAGTTTTTATCTTCCATTAAAAATTAAAAGAAATCCAAAATCTTTAAAAATAATATCAAATTATATTATTAAAAATTTTAAAAATAGCAAATTAAAATTTGTTTGTATGGCAGGACTTTTAATGCCAGATTCCATTGACAAATGTATATTTAAAGATATCAAAAATAATCTCTCAATAAACGATATTTACCTTGAACCTGGTGAATATATGTTAAATAATACGTTAGACTTACAAACAGAGATTATAAGAACAATCTACGATCGCCACACTAAATTAGTTATTCAAAATGGAATTTTCAGTGGAATGCTTGATAAATTAATTTTAAATAAGAAGTTTGACTTTTATATTAAAAATGGACAAACTATAATTAACATTTTGACGAAACCAAAAATTAATTATAAAAAATTATATGTCTTTGGAGGTTCTGGTGACAGCAGTGATTTCTTAGGCAAATATTACATAGACAAAAAGTACCTATCACTTTTAACAACTAGTTCTAATATCTATATCAAAAATGTTGGGGCATACTTTCAAGAGTTCTACCTTTCGCATGGTGAAGAGTACAAATATATCTATAAAATCATAGGAGAAAAAAAATGAAATTCAAATTATTCAGTGTAGTTGTAGGTAATGAAGCTTGCATCGCATCCTGCCCTTTTTGTGTATCTGGATGTAAACCTACAAAAGAAAACATGGTAAGTCCAAAGGTAAATTTCAGAAACTTTAATATAGCATGCAATCTTGCAAATAGAAGTGGAATTGATACAGTTATGCTTACAAGTCGTGGTGAGCCCCTGCTTTTCCCAGAGCAAATCACTGATTATCTCACCCATCTTAGCAAATTTAACTTTCCTTTTATTGAGCTTCAAACTAATTGTATTTTAGCTTCAAAAAATAGAGAAAAATATGACAGCTATCTTAAAAAATGGTATGATTTAGGACTTACAACCATTACAATATCTGTTGTTAGTCACAAAAAAGAAATTAATCAAAAAATTTATCAACCTGAGAGTGACTACATTGATTTGCCAGAGCTAATTAGTTATCTGCATCAAATAGGCTTTTCACTTAGACTTACTTGTGTAATGTGCAAAGGAATGATGGATAGTAGAAAAAAGGTAGAAGAATTTATTAAATTTGCAAAAGACAATAAAGTAGAACAGGTAACACTTCGACCGGTAAATGATGAATTCAGAAGAAAATCTGCTCACGACTGGATTGAAATTAACAAATTAAGTGATGAAATTAAAGAAGATATAAGAAATTATCTAGACGAGGCCGGAACAAAACTTTTATATCTCGATAGAATTGGTAGTGTTTACGATATAAATGGACAAAACGTCATGTATTCATTGCCTTTAAATATCAATACACGTGATCAAAATCCCGAAAATGGCAGACAATTAATTTTCTTCCCTGATGGTCATATTA
>CARBWQ010000078.1 GCA_948949055.1 uncultured Eubacteriales bacterium
TGCTTTTATTAAACTCACCAAGATAAACATAAACTTTTTTATCAGTTGTATTACCAGCAATCTTCTTTAAATTTTCAAGTTTTTTATAACCATTATTTGTAAATTCAATAGTTATACCATAAGCACTTGAATTATAGTCATAATCAGCTTTGGCTGACTTAATATCGTTTGAATCAATGTAAATTTCTGGCTCAGTTAAAGTGTCAGAAACTTGTGCAGAAGTGAAAGAAATAGGTTTTCCATTTTCAATGTAATAGAAAGCTTTATTCATCTCACTAGCATCGGCAGATGCCATGATATAAACTTTGTTTCCACCCTGTCTATCAACATAAAGTTGTGAGAATCTTTCATTACTGAAAATCCCATCAATTTTTGAAAGAGAATTATCAATTGCCTCAGATAAATCCCCACCCACTCCACTTGGAAGAGAACAATTATAAACAGCAGTCACGCCACCTTCTAAATCAACACCTTTGTTGATAGCTTTAATAAACCCATTATAGTTGTTTGATGAGTATGGTACACTAAAAGGACATACACATAAAAGTATGCCCAAAATTGCGATAATTGTAATTAAAACGAATTTAACTATTGCGTTTCTTTTTAACATTTATTTCCCTTTTAATTCTTTTATTTATGAAAGCAAATATTAACATTTTGCAAATATTTCATAGTGTTTGTTATATTACTAGAATATTATAAAGAATTAAAAGGACGTTGTCAAATAAAATTAACTTTTAATTAGCACTTTTTTTAATATTTACACTAATAATTCCACAGATACCACCAATAACAGCACCGAATACAATGTCAGTAAGAAGTGTTATATCAAATGAGAATGTTCCACTTAAAATAGAAAAAACTAAAAAAGCAAGGAAAGTATAAATAAAACCGATTAAAAGACCACTTACAAGTCCCAATTCTTTTGATTTTTTCAAACTTATAAATACACCAAGAAATATACTAATTCCCTTTATAACTTGGTTTATTGGGAATATTATACTATCTGGGATATTTGTGAATTTGAGAAGAAAAGCAAACACTAATACAAGTACGAGAGAAAGACATAAGGCAATGAGAGTTCCCTTTGCAATAAGTCCTAAAAGATGAGCTTTACCCGAACTATTAGTATTTTTTATAGCTTTTGATTTTGCTTTCAATTTCATGATTGACTCCTTTTACCCAAAATATACTTAAAAGTTATATTCTAAGGTAAAATATGATTGAAATAAAAAAAAGATAACCAAAATATAGGTTATCTTTTATCATTTTTAATTTTCACCTTCTTCTGAGCTGTCAGAACTTGTATTTTCAGTTATAGTTTCGATTTCAGTCAAAGTTTCATCATTTTTAGATTTCTTATCAGACTTAACCTTTTTTTCTTTTACAGGCCTTACAATCTCTTCGCTTACTGATTCTTCTTGTTTAGGCTCAGCTACTGGTTCATCTCTAAAAATTTGATATATTGCATAAGCATCAACAGATATATATCCTTTTTTCTTATCAGTACCAGTTTCTATTGTAACGATTTTTTTGTCTTCTTGAAAATGTAAATCAACAATAGTGCCATAAACTCCACTTGTAGTAAGTACTTTATCTCCTCTTTTTAGCGAATTTGTCTGTTCTTGCATGCGTTGTGTTTCCTTTTTGTTTTTAGAAAACATCATAATAGGATATATGATAATTAACAAAACAATAAAGACAATCAAAATAATTTGCGTTGCGTCCATTTATCCTCCTTAAATCTTTATAAGTTTATCACAAAAATTCTATTTATCCAAGCAAAAATGGTTAGATTTTCTTTGTTTTTATCTCAAATTCAAGTCTGTCGATAAAATCTGACAATTTAAGTCCTGTTTTATTTTCATAACCTCTACCACGAATTGAGATTGTTTCATTCTTTTCTTCTTCATCGCCAACAATAATTAGATAAGGTATTTTCATTGAAAGAGCCTCTCTTATTTTGTAGCCAATTTTTTCATTTCTCAAATCTTCTTCTACTCTTAATCCTATCTGAGAAAGACTTTCTTTTATCTTATGAGCATAGTCATTATTACGTTCTGTCAGTGAAAGAACTTTAACCTGCTCTGGTGCAAGCCAAAGAGGAAAAGCACCAGCATACTTTTCAATAAGATAAGCAAGTGTTCTTTCATAACAACCAATACTAGTTCTATGAATAATATATGGATTTTTACTTGTTCCATCTTTATCTACATATTCCATTCCAAATTTCTCAGCAAGCAATTGGTCTATTTGAATTGTAATCAAAGTATCTTCTTTGCCAAATACGTTTTTTATCTGAATATCTAGCTTTGGACCATAGAAAGCAGCTTCTCCTATTCCAATCGAATAGTTAACATCAAGGTCGTCAAGTATTTTTTTCATTGCCTTTTGAGCCTCATCCCACTGTTCTTCTGTTCCAATATACTTATCTTTATTATTTGGATCCCATTGTGAGAATCTATATGTTGCATCTTCATAAAGACCAAGAGTTTTAAGCATAAAGTTTGCAAGTTCAAGACAACCTTTAAACTCCTCTTCAAGTTGATCAGGAGTACACATTAAATGTCCTTCTGAAATAGTAAATTGACGAACACGAATAAGTCCGTGCATTTCGCCACTTGCTTCATTTCTAAATAAAGTTGAAGTTTCGTTATAACGAAGTGGAAGGTCTTTATATGACCTCATTTTATTTAAATATGCTTGATACTGGAATGGACAAGTCATTGGACGAAGTGCAAATACCTCTTTGTCTTTACTTTCATCGCCTAGAACAAACATTCCGTCTTTATAATGATCCCAATGTCCTGAGATTTTGTATAAGTCGCTCTTTGCCATGAAAGGTGTCTTTGTAAGAAGCCAACCTCTCTTAGCTTCTTCATCTTCTACAAATCTTTGAAGAAGTTGAATGACTTTTGCACCTCTTGGCAAAAGTATTGGAAGGCCTTGACCTATATAATCAACAGTTGTAAAAAGTTCAAGTTCTCTACCAAGTTTGTTATGGTCACGTTTTCTTGCTTCTTCAAGTTGTGAAATATGTTCTGCAAGTTCTTTCTTAGTCTTGAAAGCATAGCAGTATACACGTTGTAGCATCTTGTTCTTTTCATTTCCTCTCCAATATGCACCATTCACGCTATGAATCTTGTATGCCATATTTTGAAGTTGTCTTGTACTTTCAACATGAGGTCCTCTACATAAATCAACAAAATCATCTCCTGTGTAATATAAAGAGATTTCTTCATTATCATCAAGTTCATTTATAATTTCAGTTTTAAAAGAATTGCCAGCAAATAGTTCGAGTGCTTCTTTTTTTGAAACAACTTTTTTTGTAAAGTCCTCGCCTTTATTGATTATTTCCTTCATTTTCTTTTCAATTTCACTATACTCTTCGGTTGTTATTGAATGGTCAAGGTCTATATCATAATAAAATCCGTCATCAATAGCTGGACCGATTGTGAGTTTAGTATTTGGATATATACTCACGATAGCTTTTGCCAGTATATGAGCAAGAGAATGCCTTGATTTTTCAAGTTCTTTATCAATTTCGTTTTTAATTTCCATTTATCACTCCTTTTTTTAATAAAAAAATCGTCCTAACATAAGGACGATTTAAATCAAACCGCGGTTCCACCTTAATTGCATAAAGCCACTTAATTTAATACTCTTCAACGCAAAAGTGGTTTCAACAACATTCTATCTTAGGTCTTTCACCAGCCGACCTTTCTCTGAGCGAATCAAATGCGCTTACTTGTCTAATGCTCCAAGTTACTAGTAATATTATAGGACGAACACAAAATCTTGTCAATTAATTTTTTAATTTAATTTAAATTTTTTTACATTTTGTAAACTTGCCTGATTAATTATTATTCTTTCTTCAAATATACGTTCTAAAAGACTGATTGCGCCTGACATTTCATTAAAATAAAGATTGATTTTTTGTGGAGAAAGGTCAATCACAGAAGAAACCATTACATCTTCACTAATAAGATTATTAGGATATCCTTCACTATCTTCAACAAATATTCTATAACCACCATTTTCTTTTACAATGCTGATTTCCTCTTCACAAATATCAAGATTGTCCACTAAAAACTTTAAGAGATCAATAAAACTATCTCTTGAAATGAGATATTCTTTGTTCTCATTTGATAAACTTACAAGCTCTTCCCATTTGACTTGGAGTGATTTTAATCTAAAATAGTAAAAAGATTCTATATAGAGATTATTTTCAAGATTTAAGTTTTTCTTTATTATAAATCTATCCGTTTCCCTATCAAAGTTTAAAAGAGCTTTTTTAAATGCCGATATACTTGCCTTATCAAGTTCAGGCAAAACAAGATATCTATTTAAAAAGTCATTCTTAAATCTTGTACATATTATTTCAGTTATGGCATTAGTAAGAACCAATTTTAGTTTATCCTTATATTCTTCCTTAACAGCAATTAAAATACTTATTGTGCCATTGTCTTCATGAGATGTAACCACACCTTCCATTGATGAAACATAACTTAGTAAGGTGTTATGGACTTGCCTCGCTAGTTCAAAATTTTCTGTCTTAAAGTTTAGAGAAAACTCCCACATAAAAACTCCTTTCAATCAATATTCTATGCAAGGTTATTAAAAATACACTAAGAAAATAAAAAATAAAAGAAATAATTTGACAAATAATATAAAAAAGAAGATAATAGTACTAAGAAATGATAAGACATGAGAGAAATAATAAAGTTTATTATTAAAAAAGGAGGTTGATATGAAAAAATTTATTAAAGTTTTTTTATTGATTTTATGTTTATGCCCAATAGTGTTATTAACAGCCTGTCAAAGTCCATCTTCTTACCTAATAACAGCTAAGCCTAGCGATTCTATTTTAGGCTCAGTACAAGGTGCACTGACTGAACAAAGAACCGAAGGTACAGGAATTACTCTTTCAGCAAAAGAAAATATTGCTCAAACAAACCCTTTTATTTGTTGGGTTAAGGATTATAAAAATGTAGTATCAACTGAAAAATCAATTTATCTTACTTATAATGCTGAAACTGCAGGTTTCTATACAGCCGTGTTTGCGGAAAATGAACCAAAAAATATGAGATATGCTTGTCTTAGTAATATATTATTTGATGGAACCGAATTCTCTTCTCTAAGTTATGAGATATCTACAGCACTAATGGCTGCAGGAAGCAATGAATACTCACCTTTTACAAGTGGTGATCTTACTGTTGGTACAGAATTAAAAACAGATTGTAGATCAGTTTTGTATTTTGGTGGTGCTGTTGGTGGCGTGGGAAATGAATATAAATTTAACATAAAAG
>CARBWQ010000079.1 GCA_948949055.1 uncultured Eubacteriales bacterium
CAGTTCTTTTTCCACATCTTGAACAAAATTTAGTAATCTCAATTCTTTCAGGATTAGCTGCTGTGTTTTTGCTTGTAGCATAGTTTCTTTCTTGACACTCAGTACAAGCTAATATAATATTTTTACGTTTTGGTAATGCCATACTTCCTTCTCCTAACAAAAAAACTAACACCCCACAAGAGATGTTAGTCATATTTTAACATAAGACATAAAATTTGTCAACTATTTTTTAAATATATTATATTTATTTTTTGTAAAAATTAATCTTTTTCAGTCGTTTCTATTTCGGCATCTACAAGCATAACAATATCACCCTCTTCACAAGACTTTTTCACAAGTTCAAAGTCAGTAGGCTGATTGAAGTCAAGGTCATATTTTTCTATATAAGCAAAATAAGTTTTTAGCATTTCTTTCGCAAAAAGATAAGCCTCTTCCATAAAAGAGCCGTCGGTAGTAAGCTCTAAATCTGGGAATAGCACACGATATATGTCTTCATCATTATCCCTAATAAAAATTGCAGGGTAAACAAAACTCTTCATTCAAAGCTCCTTGATAGTATTTTAGCATAACTTTAATTGAATTCAAAACAATTATCGACATTTTTTTAATTTTTTATTAAAAAGTCAAAATTTGCCTATTTTAATCCAAATAAACTATAATTAATATATGTTTTTTATTTCTCTATTATACTTAATAAAAAACAAAAGCACAACCCTTTTTGATAGTGCTTTGTTATTAAACTATATATTTTCAATCTCATCTTCATTAATTTGAAAGTGCTGATTTTTATATTCGCTCATATTTTTTGTAAGCTTTTTAATCTTTTTCCCAACTTTAAAATAATCTTTAATGATGTACTTATATTTCCTATCATTTTCAAGCGCCTTAATAAAACTAATGCTATTCAATACACAATCACCTTTTGTACCTCTATAATCCAGCAAATATGAAAAATCAAAAGTTTCTTCAATTAATTTGTTGAGCTTTATAACATTCTTCTTACCAAACATTTCACAAAATTTTATATTCGGACTCATACAACAACTTTTAATATCCTCTAAATTGTCTTTTATAAAATCCCCAACAAAGGGCATAGCTGACATATAATTTGAATATTCATCATTTCTATTACCACAAATTTTAAAGTTATCCTTTCTCATAGATTTTATAACTTCTAATGTAAAGTATTCATTTACGACCTCAGCCAGTGCTCTAATATCAAAACCATCAAGAATATTTTCTATACCATTTTTAAATGAATGACTTTCAAAATCTATATTAAACTGAACTCCATGACTTAATTCATGAATAATATGATGGTCATTAACATTAGGAAATGCTCTACATCTACAAATCCTCGCAATTTTTTTCTTTTCAAAATCAAATTGACTTATAAATGATCCCTCTTTACCTATTTTAATATCTGAAACAACTGCTTTTTTCATTTCAATAGAATTTTTAATAGAATAATTTTTATCAATCATTGAAAAACAATCATTTATTCCATTTTTTAAATCATAAATTTTTTCATTATGTTTAATAAAGTCATAGGATGAAAAGTGTAAATCTCTAAAAAGATTACTTAGTTTTTTTGAACAATTTTTCTCATCTAAACCTGTAAGAAGAGATAATTCTTCGCTAGCAAGATCAATATAAACTTGATTATAATTTTCTTCATTCGCCTTAGACAGCAACCATTTATCCATAAAATCAAAGGATAATTCACTAATTTTGTTAACTTTTTTGATGTTTTTATCGTTATTTTCAACATTAAAATGTTTTATTATGTTTTTGCTAAGTTTTTCTAGCCATTCTTGTTTAAATTCTTTATTTAAAAAATCTATTTGTTCTTTCCAAGGATTATAGGTTAAACGATTTTTTTCTTCTTCTAAAAATTTTATATTATCTCTGCTTGAATTATTATACTCATTATATATGACTGAGAGATTACTATATAACTGACTAGACTGTTCTTTGTCTTTTAATATTTCCCTTAAATTTTGTGGTAAAATATTAAACAACCCATTCATTACATAATAGACTTCTTTTGAATCATCGCCATTTAAATCAATTTTATCTTTCCATACTTTCAACTTTTCCAGCAAGTTATAATTTAGTAAGCCTTTGCTTGGTTTTAAGTTTAAGGTAAGTTTATCGCGACATTTAGATAGTAAAATATTTACATCTTTATTAATAATGTTATCAAATTTTTTAACTATACTATCAATTCTACTTTCTATATAAGATTCACAAAACACAAACTGAATTGACTTTAATCTATTATTTATCTCGTTTTCATACTTTTCGCCGAAAAAAGAGGTAAAATATTGACCTATTTTTTCAATTTTACCTTCAACAGGATTATATGGATTTAGATATTCACATATTTCCAATTCTTTCATAATTCAATTATACAACAACAGCATTATAATTGCAATAGAAAAACAAAAAAACTAATCCCACAACTTTTTAGGATAGACATTAAACTTCTTCTGCAAGCTTATAAATTTTTTAAACTTTGCTAAATCCTCTCTATAAGTTATACCCTGCCACTTTGAAGTTGCAGGAACAACTCGCATCTTTATCTTATCACTTTCAATAAGTCTATCTACCAAGGTTGGCAGAAAGTATTCAGCAGACGATAAATCATTTTTATTTTGTTCTAAGAAATCAACAAAACCATCTTTCAAAAATTTAAAGAAACTACAATCAAATGCCATCATATTCATCGACACAACATGATTATGATTTAATTTTTGCCATTTTTGCACCTCTTTTTCAAGCGATTTTGCAAAGATATCACCATTCTTTTGAGCTATTTCAAACTCTTCTATTTTATTTAAATAATCATTTTCAATACTACAAATTCCACGTTTTACATTGCCACTATCAGACAACGTTTCTTCTAAATTGTATCCTACCATTACATACTCGTTTTTTGGCATGGAATTATTTAAGATTAATGACACCTCTTGAAATGCTCCCTGACCATAAAAGTCATCTGCATTTATTACCAAAAAGTTGTCATCTATCACACTTTCTGCACAAAGGAGCGCGTGTGCAGTTCCAAAAGGTTTAGTCCTATTTGATGGCACTTTGTATTGTGAAGAAATATTTTCATTATTTTGAAATGCGTAAATGGTTTTTATGTGCTTTTCGACCCTATTACCTATTGTTTCTTTAAAAGCTAAATAATTTTCTTCTTTTATAATAAAAACAACTTTTTCAAAGCCAGCTTTAACAGCATCAAAAATAGAGTAATCTAAAATAAAATTTCCCTCATTATCTACTGGTTCTAATTGTTTCAGTCCACCAAAGCGACTTCCAATCCCCCCAGCTAAAATTACAAGAATCATTCCTCTTCCTTTTGTATTTATAAAAAATATATGTAAATTTTATTATTTTAAGCGAAAAAGAGGTCATTTTAATTAAATTATTGTAATTTTTACATCAAATTATTAATTTCATCAACTTTTATATCTTCAAACTCTTGCCAAATATCAATAAATTGATCACGCTGATCATTTAGTTTTTGTTCAAGCTCTCTTGGGTTTCTTTGTCTAAGAAACTTTCTAGTATAAAACTCAGGTGCAAGTTCTCTTCCAATAGCTCTATTAAGTTTATAATCGTTTTCAAGATCCTCGGTTTTAACAAATCTCAAACCATTTTTGATTGCTATTTGTTTTACACAAGCCTCTAATGCCCTTTTAGGTTTTGTCAAATATTTTATATCATTTAAGTCGCCCTCTTTAAGAACTTCTACTAAATGATAACTATCAAAATCAACTTCTCTTTCATCATAAATATATGCTTTCATCTTATAATAAGGTGAGAAAAACTCAATATCTTTAAGCATTTTAAAGGTAAAATATCTTGCATCAATCTCATGTGGCCTTGTCATATATGGAATACTTGACATCACCTCAAATCCATCGTCAAAATAATTTAAAAGTGCGAAATTTTTAAGAAGTGGCGCAAGTTCTACTGAATGGTATTGAACATGGTGACGAAGTTCATGAACTAAGCTATCAAAAAAGCTCTTTAAAAAATAACAATTTTTATTTTCAACAAACTTATCATATTCTTTGGTATAAAAATCACTGATATATACAATTTTTCTTTGTGATAAATAATACATATTATAATATTTCATTGGCAAAGTTTGAATTGCCACATCAGGGACATTGTTTTCTTTACAAAACTTTTCAGTTAAAATCCTGGCAAAACTCATAAGTTTTCTTTTTGTAGGAACAAGGTCAAAAAAGTTTTCATCAATATGTTCCAACATTTGTCTAGATGTCAAATTGTCAAATCTCATAATTTTCTCCTTTTGTAATTATGGCAAATTTTCATCATTTTGTCAAGACATAACTTTACCAAAAGTAAAGCATATATTTATCCTAGCCTCATTGCTATGATTACCTTCAATATAATAATCATTCAAGTTGTCATAAGCCTGTCCTGCTTGATAATTTAATTATACAAAAAAGCCCTCCTCTACATTTTGAATAGGAAATCAAATTATTTCCATATTCTTTCTTAATAAAAGAAATACTTTTAACAATATGTTGGCTGTTCGATTAGTATGGTATCGCCCTCTCGAAGCAAAGAGTAAGCAATAAGATTAAATGATTGTTGCGAGCAACTAGATACTAAAATTTTGCTGTAATCAACTTTATATTTCCTAAAACTATTCAAAAATTCTGCAAGTTTAATGCGCAATTCTTTCAAGCCTTTTGGCGACACATAAGTATTAAAGTTTATGTTACTTTTCTATCTTCCACATAAACCAAATGCTTTTTATGGTCCACCTTACTAACCACAGTATAATCATTAAAGTTTTGTTTACCTCTTATAGTTGTTATAAATCTATTTTTATCAATTCTAATAGCAACACTGCCAAATAAATATTTTTCTCCATAAATTTGTTTTGACATAAGTGCCTTATATTTTTTAATGTACTCAAAATATAATTTCAACACCCTCTCATCTATCTTTTTAGCATCTGTAAGAATTGTTTTGTAATATTGGTCACCTTCTGCAAGACACAAAACTCTTTAATATTTACTATCTTGAAAACGCTTTTTTCTTTTGTTGAAATATATTTTTCTTCTTAGTTTTAATGATTATAAATTGCCATTTACTATAAAGTAACCCTTTATACCATTCATCTATAAACTTATCAGAAAGTTCTGTCGCGAAAATTTCTACATAATTAATCATTTAAAATCTCCACAATAAGCTTTTCTGCAATTTCTTCCTTTCCTGTTGCCTGCGTATAGTCGTTTTCCCCACGAATAATATAT
>CARBWQ010000080.1 GCA_948949055.1 uncultured Eubacteriales bacterium
AATATAACTACCTTCTCTAATAGTGTTACATTACGTTTCTATAATGGTCAAAATCTTGCTTACGATGTCAATTATAACTATCAAAAGGGATATACTTTCAGTGTTTATCTTTCAAAAGATAATGGCAACACTTGGGAAAATATCAATAGCGTAAACTCAGATACAAATGGTTATACAATTTCTGGTGTTGGAGATTACACTATTCTTATAAAATATGATAATTCTGATATATTTACCGAGCTTTGCAAAATTTTCAATATTTCAATCTTAGACACAAGAGCTTCTTACTATTACATTACTGTTGATGGTTTAAATGTTGAAAAGAGTGATGTAAAATACACTTCACTTGCTAATCATACCTACGAAATCAACTATATTGTTAGCGTTGACTATGTAGATAAGGATAATAGACTTAGAATTACTACAAATGAAGAACTTAACGTTAACCTTGAATTAATCAAAATAGACAGCACTGGAAGCAATGTTACCGTAGAAATCTACATGTATGCATGTGGAGAATCAACTGGCGAATTTACAATTATCTATATTGCAGAAACAAACAATATTATTAGTACATTTACCTACGAAACTTCAACCGGAACAACATCATCTATAAAAGATGTTAGTTCTGCTGTTATTGTAGCTAATAAGGACACCGAAACAACCTTTAATAGGCTTAAAATCAACTTCTCAGCTTACTATGGCATAACTGCCAATAAAGTCAATATAGACGTTGAAAAGCTATTTAATAACGATTATGTTAAGGTTAACTGCCCTGTTTATTTAGATGGTACAGATTCATATATCTATATCAATAATCCTGGCACTTATAGAATAAGAGTTTATGATTCATGTTCTCCTGCAAATGTACAACTTTTCAATAATAGCAGATATATTGATGTAATATTCCTCAGCTCAGTGCCTTTCATTGTGACTAGCACTAATGAGGCTGGTGAAAATGTGATAACAGAACCTATTCAAAAGGCTGTTTATAATGGAAGAGTTATCATAACTCCTACAAATCTTTCAACCTATTACAGAGATTCAAATAGACCTGCTATCAGCGTAAAACGTAACGGTTATAATTATTCGGGTTATACTAGTGCAAATAATTCATACACTTTCACAGAAGCTGGATACTATACAATTAAGTTTAGTGCTGTTTCTAGAACTGGAATTCCTGTACGTGAAGAAGAATATAGTTTCACTATTATAAATAAAAACGAATCAAGATATGCCTTTGAATTCGCTGAATATGACAAATATTACATTAAAAAGGTAGAAAAAGATGGCATTGATATTACTGATGCACTCACTCTTATAGGAAACTACCCTACTATTAAAATAGATGATAAAATCTATCTAGCAGGACTTACTATTAATTATCTTGATGAAAAAACTGGTGGTGGACGTTATAAAGTTACTATCTGCCCTAATAATCAAGAAATGATTAATACATTAGGCGAAGAGTTCAGCTTTGAGTTCTGGATTAATATGGCTTTGCCTCCAATTAGCGTTTCTCTTGCAGAAGGAGATAAGACTACAAAAGATATTACAATCTCATTTAATGTTCAAAACCTTTACAATGCAGTTGGAGATTGTTTTCTTGTTATTGGAGATGTAAGAAGAGATTACACTGCTGAAAATATCTCATCTTATGGAACAAACGAAACTATTAGAATTGTATTATCTGGAACATATTATATTCAGATTTACACTTCAAGTGGTCACCTGCTTTATTCTTACAAAGTCGTAAGAACTGAACCTCTTAATGCTTTTGCAATTATTGCAATCGTAATTAGCGTTTTAGCTGCTGGTGCTATAATTGGAATCACAATTGCTTTAAGAAAACGACAAAAGGTTAAGTAAGCTAAAAAAAATACCTCTTAAATTAAGAGGTATTTTTTAATATTGAATTTTTAAAGCTTTAAAGGTAATATTTAAATTTTAAAGTTATCTTAAAAACTTAATTATTTTTTTAAATTTCTTGTTCATCTAATAAATCGGAATTATCTCCACTGATTTCTTTCAAGTAATTGTAACCCATTATTAGTCGTTTTTTAAAGTTTAACATTTGACTATCAACAGCGTGGCTAATAGGTACACCACTTGATGGAATACCCTTTATATTCTCTTGCATTGCACTAATATAATCTATTATATTTTTTACTAATTCCTTATCTTCTTGTCTTAAAATATAGAAAACATAATCATTTAAAATATTAAAACAGTTAAAGACAGAACTTCGATTTCCAGTATAAGATGATAACTCTACAATACATCCTATATCTTTCAAATCTACTGTGGCTTTTGCAAGTTTAACAAACTGCTTTTCACTAAGATTAGGAACGAAACGTGCAAATGATATAATACGTTCAGGATTTTTACTTTTAATAGTTAAGTTCAATAATTCATTCATCTCTTTTGGATAACTTTTACCAATTGCACACGCACATTTATAAATTTTATCTATATCTTTTGAATCTTTAACCTTATTAATATAATTCTTCGCTATATTTTCATTTAAAAATCCAAACATTTTTGTAGCATAGTATTGATTTACCAATTCGAAAATGATATTTTCATCTTTTTCTATTAACATTTCAACAAAACTATTTATAGCTTCATTATAGCCATGAGATTCGGTTATAAATTTATCTATAATTATGATTTCTTTCTCAAACATAAATTTACCTCATAGGCATTATATCAAATTATTAAGTTAAAATCAAGGCATTAAATGAAATTAAATTACTCTTATCATCTAGATACATAAAAAAAGAATGGCTTTCGCCACTCTTATTTAACTTACATAGTTACGTTGATTTTAAGTCCAGGACCCATAGTAGATGCAATGGTAACATTTCTAAAATATTGACCTTTTGCAGCTGCTGGCTTAGCTTTGATAAGAGCTTCGATAACTGTATTGAAGTTGTCAATAAGTTTTTCTTTTCCAAAGCTAACCTTTCCTAAGATAACGTGAATGTTGTTTGTTTTATCAAGTCTGTATTCAACTTTACCAGCCTTAGCGTCTGTAATAGCCTTAACAACGTCCATAGTTACAGTACCACTCTTTGGGTTTGGCATAAGACCTTTTGGTCCAAGCACTCTGGCAACTCTACCAACAACACCCATCATATCAGGAGTTGTGATACAAACGTCGAAATCAAGCCATCCACCTTGGATTTTAGCAACGATTTCTTCTGCTCCAACGTAATCAGCACCAGCTTTAACAGCTTCGTCTGCCTTGTCACCTTTTGCGATAACAAGAATTCTTACGCTTTTACCAGTTCCATGAGGAAGAACGCACACACCTCTTACTTGTTGATCAGCATTTTTTCCGTCAACACCAAGTCTAACGTGAAGTTCAACACTTTCATCAAACTTAGCTTTTGGAAGAGTTAAAAGAGTATCAAGTCCACTTCCAATATCATAAGCTTTTTGCTCAACCATTGATAAAGCCTGAGCATATTTTTTAGCTACTTTCTTCATAAATCGCCTCCTTAGTCTATTACAGTAACGCCCATACTGCGAGCAGCACCAGCTATCATAGACATAGCAGATTCAATAGATGTGCAGTTAAGGTCTGGCATCTTTGTTTCAGCGATTTGTCTGATTTGAGCTTTTGTGATTTGTCCGACTTTTGTTTTGTGAGGTACTGCTGAACCCTTGTCAAGACCAATAGCCTTCTTAATAAGAATAGCTGCTGGTGGAGTTTTGAGTACGAATGAGAAGCTTCTATCAGCATAAACAGTAACTACTACTGGGATAATAAGTCCTGCGTCCTTAGCTGTCTTCTCGTTAAATTCTTTGGTAAAAGCACCTAGGTTAATTCCATGTGGTCCAAGAGTAGAACCAACAGGAGGTCCAGGAGTGGCTTTACCAGCTTCGAGTTGTAATTTTACAACTGCTGTGATTTTCTTTTCTGCCATTTTTTCCTCCTTTTTGTGGTGAATGAACGGTTGCAGTTCCGATCTCCCACAATTTATCAGACAGTTTTATGTCTTATCAAGGACAATATTTCAAGTGACTATTAATCACGAAATATAAGCATTATGCTTAACGATTGTCGTAAATTGCGTTACAAACTCAACTTATTCAGTTCCAACGAACCAAAAATTCGCCAGCTATCATAATCACATTGCTAACCATTCAGCAACACCAAACCAACGCTTGTTAAGCTTGAATTTTGTGGATTTGTGATAATTGTACATCAACTATTGTATCACGTCCGAACATTTCAACGCTTACTGATGCCACACCTTCTTCAACATTAACAGATACTACACTGCCAATCATACTATTAAGTGCACCTTCAATAATCTCTACTCTATCACCAACAGCGATATCAGTTTCAACCTTAATCTTTTCAAGTCTAAGTTTAATAACCTCTTCCTCAGTAAGAGCCAAAGGTCTTCCTTTTGGACCAACGAAACCAGTAATACCACGAGTTCGAGTAACATTATGCCAAAGGTCATCAGCATATTTCATTTTAACAAGAATGTAACAAGGCATAGCTTTGCGTTGAACAAGTTTTTTCTTTCCATTTTTTTCTTCAACGACATCTTCCATAGGGATAACAACGTCAAAGATTCTATCTTGGAGATTAAACTTTTCTACAACTGTTTCAAGATTTTCCTTAGCGACATTTTCATATCCAGAAAATGTGTGAAGAACATACCATTTTTCTTCAAGGCTGTCCACAAACTCTTTGTAACCAAGTTCATCTTCACTAAGTTCTCTTTCTTCGTGAACATCTTGTTCGATATTTGCTTGTTCACTAGCCATTTCAGTTTCACCCTCATTAGGGATAATCATATCTTTATCTTCCATATAAGCCACCTTTATCTTTTAGTAAGAAGCGTCACGAGAGCTCCTAAACCATAATCCATGCCAAAAATAATTACTGCAAAAACGAGAACAACGACTAAAACGACACCTGTTTTTTTACAAACTTCTCCAAAGGTTGGCCATGTAACATTTTTAAGTTCAGCAACAGTTTCCTTTGCCTTTCTTTTTAGGCTTACTTTGTCCTTTTTGTCATTGCCATTCTTTTTAGATTTTTTTTGTGTCTTAGAACTCTTGTCCTCTTTTTGTTTAACTTTTACGGTTTTTAAAGTGTCTTTTGTTTGCAAGTTAGCTTCATCTTTAACTAGATTTTGGCTATTGTTTTTATTTTTAGACATAAAACCCCCAAT
>CARBWQ010000081.1 GCA_948949055.1 uncultured Eubacteriales bacterium
TAAGATTAATAAGCTGGTCAGCTTGGTTTTCTGTTGCACTTAGCTTTATAAGCTCTTCTTTGGCGTTATCTCTGCCAATCTTGTTTATTTTGTCAAGAATTATAAGAATATCAAGTGTTTGTTCTTTTAGGCCTATTCCTTCACAATAACCAAATAAAATATTTCTATTTGATATATGTATAACTGTGCTAAGCTCTAATGTTTTAAACACCTCATAAGCCATCTTTAAACATTCAGCATCTGCAACAAGAGGAAGATTTTCCATTCCAACAATATCTGCATCACATTGAACAAATTCTCTAAATCTACCCTTTTGGGCTCTTTCGCCTCTATAAACCTTACCAATTTGATAACGTTTAAAAGGGAAAGTTAGGGTAGGATGATTCATAGCGACAAATCTTGCAAGAGGGACTGTCAAGTCATATCTCATACAAACATTTGTATCTCCCTTTGTGAAGGCATAAAGCTCTTTGTCTATATCTCCACCAGACTTGGCTAAAAGAATTTCGCTTAGCTCCAATACTGGTGTATCAAGAGGCATAAAAGCAAATTTTCTATAAACATGTTCAATCTTTGTAACCATTTCGTCAAAGATAAGTTGTTTGTATGGTTCAAGCTCCATAAAACCCGACAATTTTCGAGGGGTTATTAGCTTTTTTTCGCTCATATTTGCTCCTTAATTTAAATAAATTATTTGTGTTTATAAGGTAAATTTAAATCTTTGTACTATCTTAAATTTGGGAGGGGGTAGGGGATAAAGAGAATAATTTTTGCTTATTAAGGCGAAAAAGTTATCCCCAGAGAGTTATCCACATATCCACAAATAAATATTTATACATTAGTATTAATTTTTATTCATTTTTACCTATTTTTGTGGATAACCACACTAGTTATCCACATATCCACACGTAAATTTTGCAGATTTTGCAAATTTTTGTGATTTTTTTTGAACTTAAATTTATAATTTTATAAGTTTAACCCGATATTTTTGCCTGATTTCGAGTTGTTTATTTGTCTAAATCAATAAAGATTGCGTAAAATTTTCATTAAAATGTATAAAAATTCGTAAGTGCAAATTTCGGAATTTTTAGATTGTTTTTTATGTCACCAAAAAAAGGTGAAATAAAATCTTTATTGAAATATATTTTGTAAAAATATTTACTGATTTTGTACTATTTTAATCTACTATTGAAAGCTCTTTTATAAACTTTGAAGGTTCATCAGAGAAAGTAAAATATAACTTGTGTAATGCACGAGTGCTTGATACATAGATAATATTTTTATCAACTGCATTTTTGTAATTTTCTTTATCACAATTAGGAACAATTACAGCATCAAACTCAATACCTTTTGCAGTTGCACAAGAGGTGATTAGAACACGAGAAGAGTAATCTTCTGGATTAACAAGTAGTTTGCAGTCAATTTTTTCTTTCAATTCTTTGTATAGTGCGTTTGCTTCCTTCTGACATTTGCAAACAACTGCAATATGTTCAAGACCACCACATTCATTTTCAATTATTTCTTTAATTGTGCTTGCAGGTGAGGAGGTCTTAAAGGCAACAGGCTCACTTCCACTTCTATTAACAAATTCAATATCATCTAGTCCAACTAAATGATTAGCAAATTTAGCTATTTCTTTGGTTGAACGATAAGTTTTGTTTAGTTTTAAAAGTTTACAGCCATGGAAATCGGCAGTAATAGTAAGATATTCATCAGTGACGTTCTTTTCAATACATTGATGTACATCTCCCACCATGATTTTTGGACAAGACCATATTTTCTTAAACATATAAAAATCTACTGGTGTAAAGTCTTGCATTTCATCAATAATGAGATATTTTGCAGAGAAGTCATGTTCAATACCATAAATAAAATGTTTAATAGCAATCCAAGTGCCCTTATCCATGTAGTCTATCTTTCTACTCTTAGATGGTTTATAGCCCTCTCTTGCCATGAATATTTCAACTACCTTATCGATTTCACGTACAGGTAGGAATTTGTATAAGAGATTTTTAAAACGATCTTTTAACGCTCTATTCTGTTCTTTTGAATAATGTCTACGTTCTGTAAAGAACATAGCGTATTGCCATGCGATTTTGTTTATTCTTTCATAAAGGTCATAGCCTTTAAAAGTCTTGAAAAATAGCTCTTTGGTCTGCTCGGCAGTAAAATCAATAGTTTCTTTTTCACCTTCGGCAGTTTCATTAACTACAAAACTCAGTGTTTGAGGTGAATAAGTTTCAAGAAATGGACCTTTTAAGAAACGTAGCAAATCATCAAGATATTCATATGATGACTTGTATGAAATCTCATTTAAAAGAGCCTGAGTAGGTGAGGTTGCTATTTCGTCAAGCATCTCCTCTCTGTTTTGAATAGGTCTTTTAAGTTCTGCTCTAATGATTTGAGCAAAAGTTGTTTCAACAAGGTTATCTTCTCCGAGTTGAGGAAGAACATCTGAAATGTAACTTGAAAAGATATTATTAGGTGAGATAATAGTAATGTCACTGCTTTTAATAGTATTTCTATGTTTATATAATAGGTATGCTGCTCTATGCAGGGCGATAGAAGTTTTGCCAGAACCTGCGATACCTTGAACAAGCATATTTTCACTTGTATCATTTCTTACAATCGAGTTTTGTTCTTTTTGAATAGAAGAAACTATTTGTTTCATTTTGATAGACACATTTTGAGATAATATCTCTTGCAAAATATCATCATTAATGGTTAAATCTGTGTCGAAATATGAAATAAGTTCACCATTTTCAATTTTATATTGTCGTTTGAGTTCAAGTGTGCCTCTATAAACCTCATTTTCAATCGCAAAAGAAGCATCACCTAGGCTATAATCATAGTACATGCTTGATATAGGGGCACGCCAGTCAGCTACGAATATTTTTTTGTCATCAATAACATTGCCTATTCCGATATAGACATGCTGAGAATTCTTTTTATTATTTGGTTTAAAATCAATCCTTGCAAAATATGGATTGTTTTTTTGAAGTTGGAGCTTTTTTTCTTCACGCTCGGTGATTTGCTCTTCTTCTTGCATAAGTCCAAGAGTAGTGAAAGAATTTGATAAATCTCCACCACGGGAAATTTCACTATATTCATCACCAAGTAACTTGATGCCATCTCTTAGACGCTGTTTATTCTTTTTTAGTTTGTCTTTGCAAACTTCTATTTTTTTATCTAAAACCTCTATGGTTTGTGTGAGATATTCTCTCTCATTTATCTCCAAACTAAACCTCCAATCGGTAAACCTCAATAAGCTTCACAGCCTGCCTAGTTTGCCTAATAATTTGTGTTGAAGGGGAGAAATTTTATTCTTCTCCCTCTCCATTTTCTTGATTATCAAGAATACCAATTTTTTCATCATTTGTCAAGTTATTTGTGTCAATTGTGTTGTCGCTTTCTGTATTTTCTTGCGAAGCAGTATTTTGCTCATTCTCACTCGCTTCTTGTTCTTCTTTCTTTACAAGTGCAGCACTAACAATGAGGTTGTCATCTTTAAGACGCATAATCTTCACGCCTTGGCTAACTCGTGAAAGCTCGCTAATGCCTGTAAGAGGAGTTCTGATGATGACTCCGTTGTCAGCGATGAGTAAAATGTCATTGTCTTCGTAAGTTTGTTTAAGTGCAACAAGATGGCCTGTTTTTTCATTAAATACGCCTGCTTTAACACCCATACCACCACGACTTTGAACTCTATAATCGTTTACGCTTGAACGTTTACCATAGCCCTTAGAAGAAATGGTGATAATTTGTGAATTAGGTTTTATAACTGCAAGGTCAACAATAAAGTCGTCGCTTGAAAGTTTCATACTTCTTACGCCTTGGCTATCACGTCCCATGTTTCTGACATCTTTTTCGCTAAATCTGATAGCTTTTCCGTTATGAGAAGCAACAAGTATATCATCTTCACCAGAAGATACCTCAACTCCAATAAGTTCATCATTTTCAAGAAGGTGAATAGCAATCTTTCCAACTTTTCTAATAGAAGCAAACTCGGTGAGGCTGGTCTTTTTGATAAGACCATTTCTAGTAGCCATAATGAGGTTACCCTCAGTTCCGTCCTTTCTTGGAATAACAGTTGTAACTTTTTCATCAGGAGAAAGCATGAGAAGGTTGATGATAGCTCTTCCTTTGGCTGTTCTTTGTGCTTCTGGAACTTCGTATGCTTTAATGCAATATACTCGGCCTCTATTTGTGAAGAATAGAAGGTCATCATGAGTAGAAGTTACAAACATGTTTTCAACGTAGTCTTCTTCCTTGGTCTTGTGAGCAGTAATACCTACGCCACCACGGTTCTGAGCCTTGTATTCGCTTGTTGAAATACGCTTGATATAACCTTGATGTGTCATTGAGATGATGACATCTTCCTTAGTGATAAGGTCTTCAATATCAATTCCACCAGCATCAAGGCTGATTTCAGTTTTACGTTTGTCACCAAAATTATTTTTAATTTCTTCAAAGTTATCTCTTAAAATTTGAAGTACTCTTGCAGGATTTGCAAGTATATCTTCAAGGTCAGCAATAAGTTCTTCAAGAGCGCGAAGTTCATCTCTTAATTTTTCAACTTCAAGACTTGTAAGCTTAGAAAGCTTCATTTCAAGGATAGCATTTGCCTGAACTTCGTCAAGTTCAAAGTTTTCAGTAAGTTTTTGACATGCGTCAGCCTTATCGTCAGCTGATTTAATTATTCTAATTACTTCATCAATGTTTGCAAGGGCAATAACAAGACCTTTTACAATATGTTCTCTTTCTTTTGCCTTTTTAAGGTCGAATTGTGTCTTTCTTACAAGAACTTCCTTTTGATGTTCAAGATAATATGTGAGCATTTCTTTGAGGTTGAGAATTCTTGGTTGACCGTCAGCAAGTGCAAGAAAGATAATTCCAGAACCTTTTTGAAGTTGGGTGAGTTTGTAAAGTGAGTTGAGTACTACTTGTGCATTGTAATCTCTCTTAATATCAATAACTATTCTCATACCAGTACGGTCTGACTCTTCATTGATGTTTGCAATACCTTCAATTCTCTTGTTCTTCACAAGGTCGGCAATTTGTATGATAAGTTGAGCCTTGTTTACCTGATAAGGAAGCTCTGTAATAATAATTCTGTTTTTGCCATTTTCATGTTCTTCA
>CARBWQ010000082.1 GCA_948949055.1 uncultured Eubacteriales bacterium
ACTTGGAAAAGATATGGTTAAATTTTTCTGATAGTGATGAAAAAAGTGCCATTTATCCTCCTTTAAAGTAGATTTTTAATCAAATTTAGCTCTTTTTTTAATTCTTCATTTTCTTTGACAAGCGCATCTAACTTCTTTAAAAATTCAAGTTTATCTTCATAAGCATAGAGTTTTTTCTCTGCCTTGGTTACGCTATCCATAACAGCCTGTCTTGAAACCGATAAATTTTCAGCAATTTCACTGACAGTAAGATCATCATAGAGATAACTTGACAAAATCTTCTTTTGTCCCTCACTAAGAAGCTCGCCATAAGCATCAAAAAGTTGTGCCAATTTAATATTTTCTTCTACTTTCATAAAGCCTTTTATGTAAAGCAAATTTACTTTACACCTTATTCTAGCACAACAAATTAAATATTGCAAGTGTTTTTAAAACTTTTTTTAAATTTATTTTAATCTGGAAGTAAGGAAGCTATTATATAATTATTTACGCCATAATAACTTGGATTTAAATTAAGTATATCATCTTTTGAAATTATAACTTCTCTATCAATAAACTCTTTTAGGTTGCTATTTGTTTCTATATCATAACCAAGCGATTTCAAATATTTTTTACTTACACCTAGTTTGCATCTTAGCCCTAGCATAATATGTTCTTCTATTAATTGATTTAAAGTAAGCTTTTCATCTATATCTTTTTTTCTCGCAAAATAATCAACAAAGCTTGAAGCATTTGATGTACGTCTTTCATCAAAATAGCTATGTGCTGACAGACCGAACCCTAAATAATCCTCGCCTGACCAATATTTTAAATTGTGTCTACTTTCATAACCCTCTTTTGCAAAGTTTGAAACTTCATATCGATTAAAACCATTTTGATCCAAAAATTTTGCCGTTTTCTCATAAATTTCAACACATTCATCATCATTAGGCAACAAATTTGGATTATTTGAAACAAGTTTATCAAGTATTGTTCCCTCTTCCACCTGCAACATGTAAGCAGAAATATGTTTTACGCCAAGTGAAATTAGGATATCTAACTCTTTTAAAAATTCATCTACTTTCATATCTTTCAAGCCTATAAGCATATCACAAGAAATATTGTCAAAATATTTTGATATTAATTTAATTGAACTTATTGCACATTGCCTATCATGAACTCTGCCAATAAATTTGAGTTTTTCATCATCTAAACTCTGCACACCAAGAGAAACCCTATTTACTCCCAATTCTTTATAAGCTTCAAGCTTTTCTTCACAAACTGAATTTGGATTACACTCAATAGTGAATTCATATTCGTCTGATAAAACAAAATTATCTTTAATCGCTCTAACTATTCTTGTAAATTGATCTATATTCAAAAGACTAGGCGTTCCACCACCAATATAAATGGTATCAATCTTTTTATATTTTTCTTCATTTTGAATTTTATGGAAATTTTCAATCTCTTCTATAAGATAATTCACATAACATTCTTTTTCTATATCATTACATGCAAAAGAAGAAAATGCACAGTAACTGCATTTTCTTTCACAAAAAGGAATATGGACATATATGCCTAGCACTATTCGTCACCATCAAGTTTTAATATTGACATGAAAGCCTCAGAAGGTATTTCAACTGAACCTATCTTCCTCATTCGTTTTTTACCCTCTTTTTGCTTTTCAAGTAGTTTTCTTTTTCTTGTTATGTCACCACCATAACATTTCGCAAGTACATCCTTTCTCATTGCAGAGATGGTTTCTCTTGCTATAATCTTTCCTCCAATGGCTGCTTGAACAGGAACTTCAAAAAGTTGTCTTGGAATAATCTTTTTAAGCTTTTCTGTCAATGCTCTTCCACGAGTATAGGCTCTATCTTTATGAACAATTATAGATAACGCGTCACATTTCTCTCCATTAAGAAGAATATCAACTCTGACAAGTTCACTCTTTTCATATCCAGCAATTTCATAGTCAAAACTTGCATAGCCCTTAGTTCTAGATTTTAAACTATCAAAGAAATCATAAATAATCTCACCAAGAGGCAAAACATAATTTATCTTTACTCTTCCCTCATCAATATATGATAAATCCTTATAAACCCCTCTCTTTTCCTGACAAAGTTCCATAATTGCACCTACATATTGAGGAGGCGTATAGATACTAGCCTTAACAATTGGCTCTTCAATATAGTCAATCTCAACTGGACTAGGAAGCGATGATGGATTAGAGAGTTCTATCATTTCACCATCAGTTTTATAGACATGGTAAAAAACGCTAGGTGCAGTAGTGATAATGTCGAGATTAAATTCCCTTTCAAGTCTTTCTGTGATAATTTCAAGGTGCAACAGCCCTAAAAATCCACATCTAAAACCATAGCCTAACGCTTGTGAAACTTCTGGTTGATATTCAAGTGAAGCATCATTAAGTTTTAACTTTTCTAGACTTTCTTTTAGCTCGTTATATTTTGCACCATCAACAGGAAAAATTCCACAAAATACCACTGGCTGAACCTTTTTATAGCCAGGAAGAGGACTCTCTGTTGTATTTAGAGCATTTGTAACGGTGTCGCCAACTGCGACATCGCTTATTGTCTTTATTGAACATGCAAGATAACCTACATCACCAGAACGCAGTACATCAACAGGTTTTGCGTTAGGGACGAAAATACCCACTTCGGTCACATCATAAACTTTTCCTGTCTGCATCATTTTGATTTTATCGCCAATTCTCACCTGTCCGTCAAAAACCCTGATTAGACAAATAGCTCCCTTAAAATTATCATAATAACTATCAAAAATAAGACATTTAAGAGGTTTGTCATCATCACCTTTTGGACAAGGAAATTCTTTAACAATCATTTTAAGTACATCTTCGATATTTGTACCATCCTTAGCAGAAATGCAAGGAGCATGCATTGCAGGCACCCCAACAACATCTTCAATTTCCTTTTTAATCTCCTCTGGTCTAGCAGACGGCAAGTCTATTTTATTAATAACAGGAAGTATTTCAAGATTGTTATCAATCGCAAGGTAGGCATTTGCAAGCGTTTGAGCCTCAACTCCTTGTGAAGCGTCTACAATTAAAATAGCCCCCTCGCAAGCTGCTAGCGAACGAGATACTTCATAGGTAAAATCGACATGTCCCGGAGTATCAATGAGATTAAGCTCATAATCCTCACCCTCAAAAGTATAATTCATTCTAGTTGGCGTAAGTTTAATTGTAATCCCTTTTTCTCTTTCAAGTTCCATACTATCTAAGAGCTGATCTTGCATATCTCTTTTTGCAAGAGTTCCAGTCTTTTCGATAAGTCTATCTGCGAGTGTTGATTTACCATGATCAATATGTGCAACAATACAAAAATTTCTAATCTTCTTTAATCTTTCCATGAGGAGATTATACCAAACTTCTCGCAAAATGCAAACTATTTTTAAAAATGGTGTAAATAAAATCTATTTTTTACACTTTTAATCAAAAATTATTTAAAATTCGCTTTATTTTCTCAAATTGTTATGTTAAAATATAGAAAAGCAAAATATAATATTTTATAACTTTACGAGGTTTAAATGGATTTATTTAATTCTTGGCTTGTACAAGAGCCTATCGCACATAGAGGTCTTCATAATAATAGTGTTCCTGAAAATTCACTCTCTGCTTTTTCTAAGGCAATTGAAAGTGGATATCCTATTGAACTTGATGTTCAAATTATTGCTGATGGAACTATCGTTGTCTTTCATGACGACAGTCTTTCTAGACTCACAGAAAATGATGGCTATTTAAAATTCTTAAATAAGGAAGATTTGAAATACCTTTCTCTTAAAGATAGCAATGAAAAAATTCCTACTTTTGAAGAAGTTTTAAACCTAGTTGACGGAAGAGTTCCTCTTCTTATTGAAATCAAAAATGAAGGCAAAGTTGGAAAGCTTGAAAAAGGAGTAATTGAGCTTCTAAGTAACTACAAAGGCAAATTTGCAATTCAATCTTTCAATCCTTATGTTCTTGAATACTTTTATAAACATGCACCAGAAATTCCTCGTGGTCAACTTTCAAGTTATTTTAGAGATGTTAAACTTTCTTTCTTCAAAAAGTTTGCACTTAAAAGAATGATGCTTAATAAACGTGTTAGTCACCCTGACTTTATCAGTTATGAAGCAAAAAGACTTCCAAATCGTTTTGCCAAAAAATATAAAGGCATTCCTCTTCTTGCCTGGACAGTAAGAAGCCAAAGCGAATATTTGAAAGTTGTTAAATATTGCGATAATGTAATTTTTGAAAACTTTGAGCCTATGATATAACAAACAATATGATTAATCCATTTTTTAGAGAGGTTTCTTATGATATATTTCGTAAGACATGGTCAAACCGATTATAATTTAAATAAGATTTATGCAGGTCAACAAGATATTCCACTTAATCAAAATGGAATTGAACAAGCAAAACAAACTGCTTTGGATTTACAAAAGATTAAATTTGATGTTTGTTTTTGTTCTCCTCTTATAAGAGCCAAACAAACTTGTTATGAAATCTTAAAACACCATAATAATTTATCTCCTATATTTGATGATAGATTAAAAGAAAGATATTATGGAAAGTTAGAAAATCAACCTGTTGGCTCTATCAAATTTAATCGTTGGAAAGTTGGTGCAGATGAAGAACAAACAAAAAATTTAAACATTGAAATGATTATAGATGTTTATAAAAGAGTATCAAATTTCTTTGACGAGATTTTAAATAAATATAAAGATAAAAATATTTTAGTTGTTGCTCATAGTGGCATTGGAAGGATTGGGTCTGCATATTTCAATGGATTTCCACCAGAAAATGATTTTTCAACTATTAATATTCCAAATGCAGGGATTGTTATTTTTGATAAAAAACAGAATGAAAAAAACGAACTTTATTTAATTTAATAAGTTCGTTTTTATTTCAAAGTTCAAATAAATTTGCTTTTTCTTTTCAAATATAATTTCGCTTATTGCAGTTCGTATTCCAGCTCCTCTTCCTTCAAGAATGCTCCTGCAAATCGATCTTGGACGTCTTGACAATCCTCCAATTTTGGCATATACAACCTTTCAAGATTTTTAGCAAACATGAGGAAATTGTTCATAACGCTGGTGACATTAGGAAGTTCAACCTCTTGTATAT
>CARBWQ010000083.1 GCA_948949055.1 uncultured Eubacteriales bacterium
GATGAGTTATCTGAAAAATATGGCTTAAATATGATAGAGCTTCCTATGAAAAGAATGCCGATAAATTTGACAAATTGGAAAGCTTATAGAAAATTAAAAAAACTTCATAGAGAAAATAAATATGATTTAATCTATTGTCAACAGCCAACAGGTGGGCTTTTGGGCAGATTTATTGGTAAGAAATTTAAATTGCCAGTGATTTACACAGCTCATGGTTTTTTCTTTTTTAAGGGAAACAATAAACTTAAAAATCTCATCTTCAAGTCGGCAGAGAAATACATGGCAAAGTTTACCGATATTTTAATCACTATGAATGATGAGGATTTTAATGCTTGTCAAAAGTGGAAGGCAAAAAATAAATACAAGATTGATGGCATTGGGCTGGACTTGGAAAAATATCAAGATGACGGCAAAAATTTAAGCGAACTTAAAGCAGAGCTGGGCATTGAAGAAAATCAAAAGGTTATTTTGTCGGTGTCAGAATTTATTCCACGCAAAAATTATCCGACTATGCTAAGGACTGTTAAAAAACTGTATGAAAAAAGAAATGATTTTAAATATCTCATCTGTGGAACAGGCAGAGATTATGAAGAAATGAAAAGTTATGCCAAAGATCTTGGAATAGAAAATGTTGTAAATTTCTTGGGTTATAGACGAGATGTAAATAAGTTGATGAAACTATCAGATGTTTTTTTTCATCAGTCTTTTCAAGAGGGACTTACAATGGGAATAATTGAAGCTATGCAATTTTCTCTTCCCGTTGTTACTTCTGATGTAAGAGGAAATCGAGATTTGATAGAAGAGGGTGGTGGTTTTATAACTAATCCACTTGATGAAGAAGGGCAAGCTAGGTCACTAAATATTCTTTTAGATGATCAGCAACTGAGAAATGCAATGGGACAATATAACAAAGATAATGCTGATAAATATTTGCTTGAAAATGTTCAGACTCAATTATTTGAGATTTACAAAGAAAACAACCTTATTTAGTATCAAATATTGACAAGGACGATAAAAGGCTATATATTTAATAAAGTAAAATAAAGGTGAAATCGTGAGAAAGAAAAGAAAGGAAAAGGATATTCAAGGTAAAACAAAAAGTTCCTTCAAAGAAAATTTCATAGAAAGTGGAAAAGAACATTTTGGGCAAATGAAAAAAGACTCTTACGTACTTAGAGTCATGGTAAAGAAGAATTTTAAAGCTCAATATAGAGGCTCAATTTTAGGTATTTTGTGGACAGTATTAAACCCTCTTTTAAATATGCTTGTCCTTTCCTTTGTGTTTGCAAATATGTTTGGCAGAGGGACGGGAAATTATCCTGTTTACATACTTTGTGGAACAATTATTTTTAATATTATGAGACAGGTGACCTCACAATCACTTACTTGTATAGTTGGGAATGCTGGCATTATAAAGAAAACAAGAATTTCTTATTCAGTCCTGCCACTTTCAAATACTTTTACTGCACTTGTAAACTTTTCTTTTTCATTTATAGCACTTATCATTGTTATGCTTATATATAAACAACAATTTTACTGGACTATTTTTCTTACTTTAACAATAGTCCCAGCAGTTACACTTTTCTCGCTAGGTATAGGTTATTTTCTTTCAAGTTTGTATGCCTTTTTTAGAGATATCAAACATATTTATTCTGTTGGTTTAACTCTTTGGCAATATTTAACACCAATATTCTATACTGCAACAGCTATCGGTAGTGCAACTGCTACCAAGATAATCAATTTAAATCCTATGACGGTCTATGTTACTGCATTTAGGGATATTATTCAGTGGGGAACAATCCCAAGTGGGATTACCTATTTAATTATGTATGGCTGGGCTTTTGGATTGCTAGCATTTGGGTATCTGGTATTCAAATTAAATAGACGCAAATATATATTGTACATTTAAAAGGGTAGAGAATGAAAAAGGCAAAAATTTTAAATGAAGAAAATTTAATAGAAGTTGAAAATGTCAGCCTAAGATATTATAAACCAACTGAGAAAGTGCTTTCTCTTAAAGAGTTCTTTGTAAGGCTTTTAAAAGGCAAACTTAGATATAAAGAATTTTGGGTTTTAAAGGATTTTACTTTTGAAGTGAAAAGGGGGGAGTCGCTGGCACTTATTGGATTAAATGGTAGTGGCAAAACCACATTATTGAAGGCAATAGCAGGTGTATTAGAACCTACAAAAGGGCAAATAAGAATAGGTGGAACTATTGCACCACTTATTAATTTAGGTGCTGGATTTGATATGGAATCCACGGCAAAAGAAAATATATTTTTAAATGGTGCAGTACTTGGATATTCAAAAAAACAGATGAAAGAAAAATATGATTCGATAGTTGAATTTGCAGAGCTTCAAGATTTTATGAACACACCTATAAAAAATTTCTCTTCTGGAATGCTTGCGCGACTTGGTTTTGCTATTGCAGTAGATGTTAAACCTGACATATTATTAGTTGATGAAGTGTTGTCAGTTGGTGATGCTCCGTTTAGACAAAAGTGTCAACAAAAAATTCAAGAGATGCTCGCAAATGGTACTACGCTTATCTATGTTTCTCATAATATGAATGAAGTGACAAGGCTATGTAAAAATGCTCTCTGGATAAAAGATAATCAAATGTTTAAGTATGGTTCAAGTCAAGAAATGGTTAAAGAATATTTAG
Source organism: uncultured Eubacteriales bacterium (assembly GCA_948949055.1). GTDB lineage: Bacteria > Bacillota > Clostridia > Christensenellales > UBA1242 > Caccovivens. The sequence goes on from CARBWQ010000083.1 coordinate 2,666, forward strand.
ATTTTTGTGCCAGTCAAGCCAAAAATTAAACAAAAAACAGCAAAATTTTGATTTTTTTGCTGTTTTTTTATGTTTTTTCGATAATTTTTATATTATTAAGGAAAAATTATTAAGCTTATAAATTTTTAATTTTTAAAATCTTTCCAAACTTTACTTTCTTGTGGGCCAATGCTATTTTGATATTTGCCATCATATAATTTGATTTTTCCTTTGCATTTCCAAAACATAATTTGACCTATTTTCATTCCTTTATAAATTCTCAAAGGTTGGACTGCGTGTAATTGAAAAGTTAGGTTGCCAACAAATCCGATATCAACAAGGTCGGATGTAATTTGAACAAAAAGTCCCAATCTGCCGGTAGAACTCCTGCCAGTAATTGTAGGTACAAAGTGGTCACTTCCTATGATTTCTTTTGTATAGCCTAGATAGATTTTGTTTGGTTCTAAAACCAGTCCATCATCAGGAATAGGTATTATTTGGGTTTTAAGTTCCTTTTTGCTGTCAAGAACTTCGTCAACGTAAACTTTTAAATAGTCGCCAAGTTTGACATTATAGCTATTTGGGTTTACATTCATTTCTTCAAAAGGTGATATGGTGATTTTTCCTTTTTTAACCTGTTTTGTAATTTCGCTTCCTGTTAATATCATTTTAGCTCCTTATAAAATTTGCTTATATGTGCAGATTGAAAATTTTTATATTCGCCTTGTGAATATGTCTGCTTTTTTCTGCCCTTTATTTTCCAAAAAGTAACTTGACCAATTCGCATCAGTGGATAGACTCTAAGAGGTTGTACAACTTTGAGTTCAAGCGTCCATTTATGATTTGTTCCTACATGCCCAAGTGGTGCTGTGACTTGTAGGAAAAGTCCTAGTCTGCCAATAGAACTTCTTCCGATAAGTTGAGTGACATATTTTTTGCTTCCAATTTGTTCATAGGTATTTGCTAAATAAAGTTTATTTGGCAGTAAGGTATATCCCTCATCAGTCATAACTATTTTTTTAGGTTTAGATTGGATTTTGGCGTCTAAATTATCATCAAATTCAAGCAACTCATAATCTAGTCGATAATTATAACTATTTGGATTAAGTAAATTTTCATCAAATGGCAAGATGTTTATTTGTTTTTTCCTAACTTGTTTTGTTATTTCCAAGTTTGTCAATATCATTTTAATTCCTTTTAAGATTTTAAGTTTGCCCAAGCGTCAGGGGTTCTAAAATCAATGGGTAGAAGATTTAAATATGAATCTATTCTCACTATAAGCTGAAAATCTTTAAAACATTTTAGTTCTATAAGATATTCTCTAATGTTATCAATCATTCTATGAAGCTCTTTGGCTAGGTATGCAAAATCTCCGTCGCCCAAATTGCTTGCTTTTATGTTTGCCTCATTCATTCGCTTTACATGAAATATATTGCTACTATTGAAAGGATATTCTAAGATTAGATAGGGAGCATTATCTCTCGTCGACACATCAGGTGACAGGGAAGGTATAAAGCTTGCTTTGTCTGAAATGTTACAAAGAGGGTGTGTGCTGAATTGCGCGATAACTAATTTGTCTGAATAATAATCTTCGCCTTTTTTAAACTTATGACATTCTACGCAAAATATAAATCCATCTTCAAACTCGCTTGCTCCCTCTTTTAATTCTTCTAATGTATTAAAAAATCTGTTATCTTTGCATTTATAATCGCTTAAAAAGTAACTAAAATTGTTTCCACTTCTTTTTAATAGAAAGGTGTCATAATTTTTGTTTGAAATATCCAGAGATTGAAGTTCCTTTTTTGAACTTACAAAAAACATTTCAATTCTATCCTTCTTAAAATAATAAGGAAAGTTGTCATACAGGAATTTTAGTCCTAAAACTCTGTTGAATATTAGGTGATTATTTTCCATTTATACCTCCATTTTCATTAAAAATTTTTTCTAATAGCTCTTTTAAGTTTTTGCTGTATTCATCAAAAGTTCCATAATTATCTACCTCATAATCGCAGGTGATTTCACTTTGCCATTCAATGCTTGAAGTTGGGTCGGCAGGTGTATGGTCATTACGAGTTCTTTTAAATCCATTTACCTTGATAAAAATAAATCCTAGTTCCTTTAAAACTTGATAATCAGGTGGTCTGCAATCGTCATTTGCAATTATGTAAAATTCTTTATCAAATTTATTGATCTCTGTTATAAATCGATAAGTAAGAAAATTTTCCTTTTCTTTTCTGATTTTTTTACCTAAAAATTGCAAAAGTTCTCCGTCTTGCTCACCATTAATATCTTTTTCAATAAAGTTATAAAAGTGTTCTTGAAGTTCATAAAGAGGTTGGGCAATCTTAATGTTTTGAATTTTGTAAAACTCACTTATAAGTCTTATTGCTGTGCTTTTGCCATAACCACTCGGTGCTAAAAAAGATATCATAATTCTTGCCATTTTATCCTCCTTGCTATTTGTGTAAAAATTACGCATT
>CARBWQ010000084.1 GCA_948949055.1 uncultured Eubacteriales bacterium
GATTCTATAAATTTTTCTTTTAAGCTTGTGTTTAGCTCTTCAAGCCTTTCAAGTCTTTTTTGTTTAACTTCAAATGGCAAATCCCTATAAAGTTTATAAGAAGCCGTCCCCTCTCTTGGTGAATATTTAAATATGTGAAGTTGACTGAAAGCTATCTCTTTAAGAAAATTGTATGTAATTTCAAACTCTTCATCACTTTCATTAGGAAAACCTACAATAACGTCAGTCGTTATACCTGCAAATGGAAAGTATTTTCTAATAAGTTCTACTGACGCTTTAAACTGGGCTGATGTATAATGACGGTTCATTCTTTTTAAAACACTATCACAGCCACTTTGTAGCGATAGATGAAAATGAGGACAAAAATGTTTAAGTTTTGAAAGCCCATAAACAAATTCTTCACTTACTAGACTTTCTTCCATTGAGCTTAACCTTAATCTCAGACCAAACTTATCAAGATGTTCTAGCAAAGTCAAAAGACCTTCTTTGCCATCTATTTTATAGTCGGTGACATTAATTCCAGTCAATACAATTTCTTTGATATCCTCACCAAGAATACTTACCTCTTGAAGTATAGAGCTAAGCTCTCTTGACCTGCTTCTTCCTCTTAAATATGGAATTATGCAGTAAGAACAAAAGTTGTTGCAACCATCTTGAATTTTAATATATGCACGTGTTCTATTTTGCTTAGCGATCATGTTATCTTGATATATTTCAGGCAAATTTTCAATTTTTTGGCAATTTTTTATGTAATTTTTGTCATTTTTAACTAATTTTTCTATTTCGTCAACAATTTTTAATTTTCCACTTGTACCAAAAACGACTTCCACATCTCTATCTAAAAACTGTTTTCCGTCACGCTGTGAAGCACAACCACAAACAAAAATCTTTGCAATATTATTATATTTTTTACACCTTGCAATCATCTGTCTTGATTTCTTTTCTGCCTCCGAAGTAACGGCACAAGTATTGATAATATAAATATCGGCAGGTTCTAATTTATCTGTCGTTTGATAACCAAGATTATTTAATTTGTTTATAAGTGCATCACTTTCATATTTGTTTACTTTGCACCCGAGTGTCATAACTGAGATTTTCATAATTGTAATTTTAACAAAAAAAGATAATATTTGCAAGAACTTTATTTAAAATAAAAAAAACATATTGAAAAATCAATATGCTTTATTTTAATCTTTTTACAGGTCTAAATCAAAATTAGGTATATTGTCTTTGTCTGCATAATCAATTGGATTAATGTCCTTAATTGCATGTCTAGAATTTGAAACAACCTTAATATCATGGCAATCTATTGTTTCACTTTGTCTTGCACCTGTGCCTATCTTAGTAATGTTTATCTCTACCTTTCCACGACAAACTTCTCTAAACAAATCTTCCATATCTTCTTTGTAGCCTAAAACATGTTCTATCGCCCAGTTTTTTTCACATATCTTACAAAGTTCTTCTTCACTAAGATCGTCCGAATTCATGAAATTTTTCTGGATACGTTTTGCCTCTTTGCCTGTCATATCTTTTATCGAACCATCAATATATTCAGCAAAATTTAGAAATAATTCATCTGGCTTAGTGTCTAAGAGCATATTAGCAAATTGTTTAACAGAAAATTCTGCAACTCTTCTAAGTTTTTTAGTATTTGTAGTAAATTCTGCCTTTTTAATTTCTTCTGCTGAAAGTCCACATCTTGAACAAACCTCTTCCCAAGGGATTTCCTTAGCACCTTCAAAATCACCAGTATATACATAGCCAGCTTTGCCGAAATTATTAATTCGAATAGGATAAGGTCTGAAAACACAGTATTTTCTTACCCTGTCACTATAATCGGTAGCATGAATATCCTTTAATGCCTGAGCTGGCGTACAATCTCTTGATGTTGTATGAGGATAGTTATCACTGTTTATACTTAGTGCGTCACCCTGCGAAAGCTCAACTAATATATTTTCGTTGCCATTAAAGACGCTAAGCCCATTATAAATCATTGCAAAAAAAGATTTAGAAGGAACTATCTTTATAACGCCCTCTTCTTCTAGTTTTTTAAATCTCTCGTCACCTCGCACTAGTGGGCTTACTCTTTTAATCTTATCTTCAAGTGCAGCTCCCGAGCCACTAAAAGTACTTCCCGTCTTAATAGAAGAGACTTCCCGTTCTTTATGCTCATCATTTATCACTGCCGCAGTATCAGCAATGTATATTTTTCGTCCATTTAAGAGGTCTTTATATTCTTCAATTTCCCAAACCAGCCTATCATAATCAATGACAGAACTCTCACCCAATACTAAATAAGGAATATCTTTATTGACAAAGCCGATAGGAATATGTTTAGTCACTACCTTTCTTCCGTCATCAAACACAAAGCTATGTCCAGCATTAGGAGCATTATTGTTTACACAAACTTTTATATTAAGTTTCTTATCAAGAGCCATTTCACCACAAAATTTGCCCTTGCCACAAGAACCCCACATTCCATCATAAACAATATGTATTTTGCCTCTATATCTCATAAGTTCATTATATATCAAAACAGAATTATTGTCAATAATTCAATTATTCAAAAGTTATTCCATTTATGCCTATAACTTTATATTCAAAGTTATCAAAATCAATTTCCACCATTGCAACATCTTCAATAGCGATTATTTTTCTTGATTCATGTAATATGTTTTTGAAAATACTTCTAAAAACGCCACCTACTATAAAATCTATACTCTTTTTAACACGCCCATCAAACTCTTCAACGCTCTCACCACCATAAAAACTTTTGCCATTATAATAGCCGATATTTTGAAATTGAAGATCACTTAAATAAAATGCAAACAATTCCTTTGCAAGCGTTTTATTTACTCCACTCATAACGCCATAGGTATTAATTTCTCTTAAATCGAAAGCTTTCTCAATTTCAACTTTACTATCATTATTTAATATAACAGCAGTTTCATAAGCTCGTTGATAAGGGCTTGAAAAAATTTTCTGGACATTTAAAGTATTAAATTTACCCCTAAAATTTTCAACTTTGACTCTACCATTTTCAGTCAATTTCCAATCAGCACAACCACCATAACAATCATTTAAGTCATCTTCGCTTTCGCTATGTCTAATTAAATAAATCTTCATCTTTTCCTCTCTTATTAAATTTATTATAAAACATTTATAATATAATTCAAAGCAAAAATTAAATAAATTATTAGTTGATTTTTAAATTCGATTTTGATAAAATATTTTTGAGGTTAAATATGAACAAACTAATTTTAAAAATTAAAATTAAAAAAGAACTTAAAAAGTTTAAAGAATTCAAAAAGAGCTTTCAGTTTGAGTTCAAAGAGTTTGATGAACGTGAAGATGGCTCTATTTATTATGATAATATTTGTGTAAAAAATGGTAAAACAGAGGAAATATTAGAAGAAAACGACAAAATAGTCAATGCATATTTCAAATCTAAAAGCCCACTTGCCAAAATTTTATCAAATTTATTCCCATATCAATTTGTTTTTAGAGGTTTTAAAATCCAATCTGCCGAAGCAATTTTTCAATGTTTAAAATATAAAAACAAAAAAATGCAAAGATTGATATTTGATTATTCTGGTATAGTATCAAATAATATTAAACGTGCTAGCGATTATAATTGGCGAAATGACCATATACTATATTTTCTAGGCAAACCAATGAACAGAGATGGAAAAGAATATGAAGATTTTATTGATGAACTTTATATTTCACTATTGCAAAATCCTCTATATAGAAATGCACTAAAAAATGTTGGAAATAGATATATAATGCACTCAATAGGCGAAAAAGAAACTACCGAAACACTTTTTACAAGATATGAATTTGAACGTCAATTAAACTGCCTAAAAGCATTTGTGAATAGCACTTCGAAATAATATTTTAAAAATAAACTATCAAATATAAAAGTGCAAATTTTAATCCAAAAATCAAATAAAAAAGCAGATATAACTTAAATATCTGCTTTTTTTAAAGGTTTTTATCTATTTTTCTTCTTTTTTAATGTAATTATCACCACAACTGCAATTCCTACAACTGCAATTCCACCAACAACCACACCAATTATAAGACCTAAATTTGCCCCTTCTTTACTGTTGTTTTTATCGTCATTATTATCGTCGTCGCCATTTCCAGTATTATCATCTAGGTTTTTATATACTGCTGTTAATGTTAAGTCATCTTCAAGGCTTAAAATATCACCTTCGCGATAAATTTCATCTCCACATACCCAATAAAGAAATTCTTTATTTTCATATTCGGTCGCTGTATATAAAATTTGATAACCAGAGCCAAAAGAAATTTCATCTTCATTTACTAAATTTTCAAATTCATAGTATTTTATATTTATGGTCTTTTTAATCCAAGTAACTTCTGCTGTAATACTTGCAAAGTTTCCGTCACCATAAACATATTCAAAAGTGAAAGTTCCGTTTTCAGTAAAGGTATAAGAATTATGACCTTCATTGTTTACAATAATAATGTCATCAGCATTGTCAAAAGTAATTGTTGCAATTACATCTTTATCAGTTTTTTCTTCAATATCATAATGTATATTAACAATAGGTAAATTTTTATTGATCCAGTTCACTACTGCTGTTGCTGAACCTTTGTTTCCAAGTTCATCTTCATATTCGAAAACAAATTCACCATTATCTTCAAATATATAGATGTTTTCACCATTGTTATTAAGAACTGTAACATTTTGTTTATCAAATGAAATCATAACTTTGACAGAATCTCTTGTAATTTCAGAAGTGCTATATTCAAATCTAGCAACTGGGACATATTTATCTATCCAATCTACAATTGCAGTAATACTGCCTTCATTACCTGCCCCATCAACAATTGAAAAACTAAAAGTTCCATTTTGAGTAAATGTATAATATTTGCTACCAAAATTATT
>CARBWQ010000085.1 GCA_948949055.1 uncultured Eubacteriales bacterium
TTTATGTTGATTATTTTAAATGTTATTTTTAATATTTGATATTATATTCCTATAAAAACATATTTTATTTTATTGAAAAATCTATTTACATCTTCTTATAGTTTTTAAAGAACTCGTCTTCTCTATCAAAGTTTGCATGCTTATTGATATAGTTTTTTCTCGCTTCTATATCGTCACCCATTAAAGTGGTAACCATCTTTTCTGCTTCGGCAGCATCATCTATGGTAACTTGAATTAAATTACGTTTTTCTGGGTCAAGAGTTGTGTCCCAAAGTTGTTCAGCATTCATTTCACCAAGACCTTTGTACCTTTGAAGACCATAATTACGTCCAGCCCTAGCGATAGCCTCAGGAAGTTCTAAATCTGAATATACATATTCGGTATAGTCTTTTTTATAAATTTTATAAAGTGGAGGCAGTCCGATATAAACATGACCTTCGTTGATTAAGGCTCTCATATAGCGATAGAAGAATGTAAGTAATATAGCTCTAATATGTGCACCATCTTGGTCGGCATCGCTTAGGATAATTACTTTATTATATCTTAAAGAACTTAAATCCATATCATCGCCCATACCTGCATTTAATGCAGAAATTATAGTTCTAATTTCCTCATTTGCAAGAACTTGATCTATTCTTTTTTTCTCTGCATTAAGAGGTTTACCTCTAAGTGGTAAAATAGCTTGGAAACGCCTATCTCTTCCCTGCTTTGCTGTACCACCGGCAGAATCACCCTCTACAATAAAGAGTTCACATTGTTCGCTCTTTTTAGAAGATGCAGCAGCAAGTTTACCTACAAGATTAAAGTTTTCAGCACTATTTTTTGCTCTTGCAAGCTCTTTTGCTTTCTTTGCACTTTCTCTAACCTTGGCAGCACCTTTCGCTTTGCCTATAATTATCTCACCAATAGAGATTTGTTTTTTCTCACTGAAAATTCTAGTAAGTTCACGGGTTGTAAGACTTTCCACCAATGTTTTAGCCTCAGGATTGCCAAGTTTAGTCTTGGTTTGTCCTTCAAATTGTACATTGTTCATCTTAATGCTAAGAACAACTGTAAGTCCCTCTCTAAAATCTTCACCAAGGAGATTGTTTTCCTTTTCTTTAAGGAAATTATTATTTCTAGCAAAGTCATTCATGACCTTTGTATAAGCAGACTTAAATCCAGTTTCATGAGTTCCACCCTCAACAGTTGGAATATTGTTTACAAAAGAGAAAGAGTTATCAGTATAACTATCAGTATAAATAAAAGCTACTTCAAGATCAAAGTTTTCTTCCTCTGCATGAAAATATATTGGTTTGTTGAATAGTTTACTTTTGCCTTCAACTAAATACTCTGCAAAATCGGCTATTCCTCCCTCATAATGATAAGTTTCATCACGATTTTCTATTAAATCTACAAGTTCTATTTTTAAACCTTTATTGAGGAAAGCAAGTTCTCTTGCACGATTGCAAATAGTATCAAAGTTGAATTTTAAATTACCAAACATTGCACTATCTGGAAGGAAGGTAACCATAGTACCACTCTTTTTTGTCTTTCCAATTAGTTTTAAAGGCTCTTTGGCAATACCACTTCTCATTTTTCCTTTATCGTCAACAAAAGAATGGAAACCAACAAAGTATTCCTTGCCGTCCTTATATACAGTAACATTACACCACTTTGAAAGAGCATTTGTTACAGATGCACCTACACCATGAAGACCACCAGAAAATTTGTAATTTTCATTGTTAAATTTACCACCTGCATGCAAAGTGGTATAAACAACTTCTACACCAGACTTGTGAAGAGTTGGATGCATGTCCACAGGAATACCACGACCGTTATCTTCAACAGTGACAGAGCCATCGGTATTGAGTGTAATTTTGATGGTATCACCATGTCCATTAGAAATTTCGTCAATGGCATTATCAACAATTTCCCATAAAAGATGGTGCATACCTTTTGAGCCAGTTGTACCAATGTACATACCCGGTCTAAGTCTAACAGCATCAAGTCCTTCAAGTACGACTATATCTTTCGCATTATAATCTTTCTCTTCCATAATACTCCCAACATAAAAATCAAGTGGCACTAGCATAGACATTTTTAAAAAGTTAAGGTTAGCACCCCTTTGATTTATTAATTATTTTATATTTCAATTTAATTATATCATACTTTTATAATTTAAACAATTATTTTTTTTCATTTTCATGCAGATTTTGTCGATAATTTTTATTTAATCATATTTATTCATAATTTTGCATATTTATTCATTTAAATATTTTTTATTTATTAAACATATACTATCTAAGTGAGGTAAAATAATGAGTGATATATTAGAAGTTACAAGAAAAAAGAGAATTGTGCTTACTGGTGGAGGAACTGCTGGTCATGTTTATCCAGCCCTTGCAGTTAAAGAACAAATAGAGGGCGAATATGATATTCATTACATTGGTGGAAGTGGTATGGAAAAGGATATTGTAAGCAGAGAAAAGGATATAACCTATCATGAAATTGAAGCTGTAAAACTTCAACGCAAACTCACCCCAAAAAATCTACTCATACCATTTAAACTTTACTCTTCTATAAAATATGCTAAGAAAATTTTAAAGACGATTAAGCCTGCTGTTATATTTTCAAAAGGTGGTTTTGTAGCACTACCCGTTGTAATTGCAGGAAAGAAGTTAGGTATACCTATTGTAAGCCATGAAAGTGACCTATCTATGGGACTTGCCAATAAAATAATATATCATTACTGCGACTTTATGTGTTGTGCATTTGAAGCGACTTGTAAAGGAAAAGATAAATTTATTTTTACAGGTCAGCCAATCAGAAAAAAGGTGTTAAATGGCAACAAATATAATCTTCCATTTCTACCAAAACTTGATAAAAATAAACCAAATCTTTTAATCGTTGGAGGTTCAAGTGGAGCGAAGTTTATAAATGAAAAGGTGGAAGAAAATCTTGAAAATTTGGTAAAGATATTCAATGTTATACACATTACGGGAAAAGGCAAGGATAACGAAAAGTCGTCTAGAATAAATGGCTATATTCAAGTCGATTATGCTGAAAACATGGGCGATTATTTACAGGTATCAGATTTTGTATTATCAAGAGCAGGTTCTGGTGCTATCAATGAATTTTTAGCTTTAAAAAAGCCAATGTTATTAATTCCACTCTCAAAAAGCTGTTCACGAGGCGACCAAATAGAAAATGCTAAACTTTTTGCCTCACTTGGATACTGCGAAATGCTAGAAGAGGAAGAGTTTAATGAAAAGATATTTTTTGAAAAACTAAATAATTTAATTAAAAATGACAAAATTTTCAAAGAAAACATGCAAAAAAGTAAAATTAATGACGCTTGTGACAAAATAATAACCATAATCAAAAAAATAGAGAGATAATTTTCTCTCTATTTTTTATCTGAAATACCCAACAAATAATCACATGTGACATTAAAATACTGACATATTTTTATGATATATTTACTTCTAGGAATAGTAGCTTTAATTTCCCATCTTTGTATAGTAATTTCACTATATCCTAAAAGTTTAGCCAATTCTTTTCTTGTCAGTCCATGTTGTTCTCGCAAAAGTCGCAACCTTTCTGCAAATTTTGTCATTTTAATCCTCCTTTGACATGGTAAGTTTACAAAAATATTTTAATTATTTGAAACTTTTTATAAAAAAAACTTTTAAACCCCCTCTATAATAATACAATTCGACCACTTTCCATAAAATATCTACTAACTTTTAGGTTTCCTGATATTGCAGTTTCAACAAAAATTTATATTGAAGAAAAATAAAAAAAAGAGGATAATTTCCTCTTTTTATCTTCTATATTGCCAATTTCCTCTTTGCAATTTATTTAAATTGGGATAGCCAAAGCCCTCCAAATTTCTATTTAATGTAATAGGCGTACATGATGACAATAATATCCTCTTCACATCGATTGGTTTTAAATTTGGATTACTTTCTATGAGCAACGCACTCATTCCTGCTATCATTGGAGTTGCAACAGATGTCCCACTAAGTTTTGTGTAATCATTTTTCCTCGAACATGAGGTTATGTCAACTGATGGTGCAACGAGGTCTGGTTTAAATCTTGAAAAGGCAGGACCTCGTGAAGAAAACTGAGCTATTTCAAAATAGCTTTGATTAATTTCCTGACCTTCTATTCGATTATCATTAAATCCACCTACTGTAATGATCTGACTAGACACCCCTGGACTTTTGACTGTTTGATATTCTGGCCCACTATTCCCTGCCGCAGCAACGACAACTATTCCTTCCTTCCATAATGCTTCTGCTCCATTCATGATTGGGTCATTATAGCCTAATGGTTCGCTTCCAAAACTCATACAAACTACCCGAATATTAAAAGTCTTATGGTTATCATAAACCCATTCCATCGCATTCAAAATCTTATCTGCTGATGCTTCACCATGCTTATTAAGAGCCTTTAAAGAAATAATATCCGACTGAGGTGCAACACCAGAGAACTTTCCACCAGACATCGCACCATTTCCACTTGCAACACCAGCGACAAATGTCCCATGTCCGTTATCGTCATAACATTTACTGCCTTCACCAACAAAGTCTTTAAAAAACTTAATTCTTTTATTTCCTATGCAAAAATCTGAATGTTCTTCAATTCCAGTATCAATAAAAGCTATTGTAACCCCTTTCCCACTTAGCTCTTGTCCTTCAATTCCCAAAATCTTTTTTGATACATCCATAAGAGCTGTCGCTTTACTAACTGAGGATACAAATTTAACTTGTGACATATTGGAAAGTTGGTCTAACTGAAATCTATCAGCTAAAACACGAAAAGAATTTATGAATAAATATTCATTTAAAATATTAATATTTTTATGTATTAAACTATTTTTAGTCCTATCATAGTCATATGAATGAACTATACATTCCC
>CARBWQ010000086.1 GCA_948949055.1 uncultured Eubacteriales bacterium
ATTTTATTTTATCTCCTTTTTAACTATTGCGATTTAGTATATTTTATTTTATCTCGTTTTTAACTATTGCTATTTAGTAAATTTAATTTCAAATATCCTTCTTAATTATTGCTATTTATTAAATATCATCCTCAACTATTGATATTTAGCCTTAGATATTTTATCCTTTTTTCTTACTTTGAAAGACGCAAATTTTATAAAATAATTATCTCCTGTCGATTGTCTAAGTACATTTAAACAAATTCCAATGCCTGCCATAAAAACCATAACTGACGTTCCACCACTTGAAATAAAAGGAAGAGGAAGTCCTGTTGGTGGAATTGAGCCGGTCACAACTGCAACATTTAATAAAGTTTGGACAGCTATAATGAAAGCAACTCCACAAGACAACATCGCTCCAAATCTATCCTTAGCTCCAAGGCCAATTTTGATAAGTTTATATGATAAATAGAAGAAAAGTAAAAGTAATAGCGTTGTGCCAACAAAGCCAATCTCTTCACCTATTATTGATAAAATGAAATCAGATTCAGCAAATGGCAGGAAAAGATATTTCTGTCTAGAATTAAATATTCCAACGCCAAACAAGCCACCATCACCAAGAGAATAGAGAGATTGAATAAGCTGGAATCCCTCACCCTGAGGAGAAGCCCATGGATCAATAAAAGCCATAAGTCGTTTAAGACGATAAGGTTCTATTATTACTAGTAGTGGGACAAGCGCACCAGCAGGAATGGAAAACATTAATGTATGTTTTTTGCTCATACCACCAATGATAAGCATAAAAAGTGTAACAAACGCGATACACATTGTAACACTCATACTAGGCTCAATCATAACCAACAAGCACATAAAACCACCTACAATTAAAACAGGCAGAAGTCCTTTTAATGATTTTACCTTTTCATGATTATCAGACATATATGACGCCACAAAGATAACAAGAGCAAACTTGGCAATTTCAGAGGGCTGAATTGAAAAACCTAAAATTGACACCCAGCGTTTTGCACCATAACTCTCCATTCCAAGACCAGGAACAAATACCAACGCAAGCAATACAAAGGTTGCAACAACTATCCACCACTTAAATTTTTTGAGTAAATGATAGTCAAAAAAGGCAAAGAATATCATCGCCCCAACACCCATAGCCACGCCCATTATTTGCTTGAAAAGGAAAAAATATTTATTCCCATAATGATACTCGGCACTATAAAAGCTGGCACTATAAACCATAAGACAGCCAAAAGATGCCAAAAGCACTACAATACTTGCAATTATTATAATATCTCTAAGGCTACTTGAATGTTGCCCTTTATGACATTTCAATTTGTTCAATCGCACCAAACATAATCTCCTTAAAAACCTCTCCTCTTACTGCATAAGAGGCAAATTCATCAAAACTTGCACAAGCTGGCGAAAGAAGAATCTTTTGACCTGGCTGAGCATTTGCTTTTAGATAATAGCTTGCAGATTTCATTGTTGGAAAAAGCATAGGCTCATATCCATAACTCTTTGCACATTCAAATATTTCTGGTCCTGCCTCTCCAAAACAAATTAACCGGTCAAAGTTCCAGCCTTTATTAAAAATCTCATCAAATTTGAAATCTTTATTAAGTCCACCAAGCATTAAGACCATTCCTCTATCACCGAGAGAGCCAACAGCAGATAAAGTTGAAGATATATTTGTCGCCTTGGAATCATCAAAAACATCTGCACCATTAACCTGTCCCAAATATGACAATCTATGTGGTGGAGCTTTGAAAGAGCCGACGGCCTCTCGAATAACTGGTCCTTTGATTTTAATTGACACTGCGATAGCAACAGCTGCCATAACATTTTCAAGATTCTTCTCACCAAACAATGTCAGTTCACTTAATGGAACTATTTTATTTTTATTGTGGAAAATATAGTTATTTTTTACAAAAACACCTTTATTTAAAATTCGCTTTGAGAAAAATAAGCTTTTTTTATTAACTTGCATTCTGGCTACTACGTCATCATCATAATTTAAGATAACTCTTTGATTTCGAGTATGAGATAATATTTTTGATTTTACTTTTAAGTACTCTTGATAACTTCCATGTCTATCAATATGATCTGGTGCAAGATTTAAAATACAGGCAATGTCAGCTTTAAAATAGCTAGAAAGTTCCAGCTGAAAATTACTTACTTCACATACGATAACACTCTCCTCATCAGTCTGACTTGCAACTGACGACAAAGGAAGTCCAATATTCCCACAAACAAAGGTTTTTCTGCCTGCAAGTTTTGCAATATTCCCCACAAGCGAAGTCACCGTTGTTTTACCATTTGTTCCAGTTATTCCTATAACTGTACCTTTGCAAAAAAGATATCCAAGGTCAAGTTCACTTATCACCTTTGTACCAGTCATAACAAAATGAGAGATAAGTTGATTTCCAATTACCTTTATTCCTGGGCTAACTACAACTAAATCGTACTTTTTAAGCATCGGATTAGATTCACTGGCAAAATATCCTTCAAACCTTTTTTCGTCATCATAAGTTGAAACGCATGCTCCATTGTCATGCAAAAGCTTACAAGCAGCTTGACCACTTATCCCCATTCCATATACTAGAACATTTTTGCCTCTTAAATTCATCATATATTTAACCTCTTTAATTAATATACTATCAGAGTTTAAAAGTTATGAAAAAGGACAAAAAAAGCATCAATTAAGATGCTTAGTTTTTATTGATTTTTTTAAAGCTTGCAATAATAGTTTTAAATTAATCCCACTATTGCCAAATACCCGAGCAGTGCAGTAACTCCACAAACAAGTGTAACAACCATATATGAACAAACTATTCTGTTTTCATGAACGCCTAATTGTTCGAAATGGTGATGAAGAGGTGCCATTTTAAAAATTCTCTTGTGGGTCATTTTATAATAACCAACCTGCAAAATATCGCTTACAGCAGATAGAACAAACATTATACCTATAATTGGCAAGATAAGTTCAAGTCCACTAAACACGCAGAGCGAAGCAAGCAGGCCACCGAGAGCTAGTGAACCAGTATCACCCATAAATATTTTTGCTGGGAAACCATTAAAGAGAAGAAATCCAAGTAAAGCTCCCACCATGGCAAAAGAAATGATCGAATAGTTGCCAAAACCAAGAAGTGCTAAAATAGCTCCAAAGAACAATAGATAAACAAGGCTTACACCACTTGCCAGTCCATCTAAACCATCTGTCAAATTTACAGAATTAGTAACAGCAACGAAAAATACTACTATAAAAGGAATTATAAAAATACCTAGATTTATATTTAATCCAAATAAATCTATATTCCCACCAATATTAAGATAAACAAATATAGCAATTATAAGCGAAAGACCAACTTGTCCAATTATCTTTTGATAAGGTTTTAACCCCTCATTCTTATGCCATTTTATCTTTATAAAATCATCAAGAAAACCCAAAAATCCATAACCTAACATCGTCAAGAGAATAAGAACTGAATAAACAATATCGCCTCTTAAAAAAATTAGAGATGAAAATATAGAGGCAGTTATAAAAATCCACCCACCCATAGTCGGAGTTCCACTTTTGCCCATATGCTTGTCCACATAATGGAGAATTGTTTGAGAAAAATGGAATTTTTTACATATTAACAAAATTGGCAATCCAAAAACAATCGCACCAGTCAGACCAACCAATATTGCAAGAAAGAAATTCAACATATATTGCACCTCTTTTTTAACTATATGTTTATCATTTGCAAGATATTAAATTTCTTTCATACAAATATTAATTTGGTTTATTAAATTTCTATATTCTTATTATAACCCTCTATAAGACTCTCCTTTTTGCGACCAATATATTCATCAATTACCGAAAAATCACTATAAGGATATTTAACTCCTTCAATTTCCTGATACTTTTCAGCACCCTTTCCAGCTATAACAATCGTTTCACTATCATGATAATGACTTAAAGCAAATTCGATTGCCTCTTTTCGGTTTACTATAACTTTACACTCACCTTTGACGCCCTCTTTGATTTGACTTATAATCTCGCTTGGGTTTTCAAATCTAGGATTGTCGCTTGTAAGAATAATCTCGTCAGCCAGTTGCGAGGCAATTCTTCCCATAATTGGTCTTTTAAGTTTATCTCGATTGCCACCACAACCAAAGATTGCAACAAGTTTGCCTTCACTAACCTGACCAGCAGTTTCAAGAACCTTTTCAAGTCCGTCAGGAGTATGAGCGAAATCAACTACTATATTGAGATTACCTACTTTAACTACATTAAATCTGCCCTCCACCGGTTTTAAGTTTTCAAGACCTTTTATAATGTTGTAATCAGTAATGTTTAAATTTTTGCATACTGCAATCGTCGCAAGTGCATTTTCAACATTAAATCTGCCCACGAGTGGTGTCGAAACTAAGAAATTATTGCCTTTGTAGTCATTAAATTCAAACCTGCTTCCTTCAAATGAACTTTTAATGAGTTTGCCTTTATAATCACTTTTTGCTTCTAGCCCATAACTTAAAAGTTTTACATTGCTCTTCCCTATTAGTCTATCCTTAAATTCCATATCAGCAGAATAAATTCCTAGCGAAATTCTATCCCTGTCAAATAGTTTAATTTTAGCATCTGCATAGTTTTCCATATTTCCAAAAAAGTCTAAGTGGTCCTCGGTTATATTGGTGATAAGACCAATTTCAAATTTAATGCCATCTAGCTTATTTAAAGCAAGTGCATGAGCTGAGGCCTCCATAATGACAAACTCAGCACCATATTTTTTCATTTCTACAAATATTGAGTGAAGCATATATGGATCAGGCGTGGTAAGTCCTGTTTCAAAAACCCTGTCACCAATTTTAGCACCAAGCGTT
>CARBWQ010000087.1 GCA_948949055.1 uncultured Eubacteriales bacterium
AGAACTGCTGAATTTGATATCATTTATGGACAAGGTGTGAGCAAGTATGGCTGTGTACTTGACCTTGCAATAGAACATGATATTATTAAGAAATCAGGTTCTTGGTTCTCTTATAATGATGAAAAGATTGGTCAGGGTAAGGAAAATGTTAGAGCATATCTTGAAAATAACCAAGAGTTCTTTGAAGAAGTTCTTGCAAAAGTAAAAGAACTTTATAAAAATAGCGATAATTCGTTTGTTGCAGACGAGGAAGAAGAATAAAAAATAACAGGATTAGTTCCTGTTATTTTTTATTTAAAATGTTGTGTTTTTGAAAATGAAGAAATATTTATTAAATATACCATTTATCATTTGCAGTTTTTCTTTCTTTTTTTACAAAACTTAATTCTTGACTTGCAAGATTTTCAGGTGATAGCGTATAGTAGTTTTCTATTATAATGTCTTGTTTTGAAGAAGAAAGTGGAATTGTTAGAGTTTGTAGTCCCGATTTGCCAGTTATATTTTTAATTATATTTCCATCTAATTTTATTGTATAAGTTTCATAATCTTTTGCATCGAATTCTATAACAGCGTTTCCATTTTCAACATGACTCTTTACTTTAACTTTTTCGATTTCAGTAAAATTCATAGATATGTCGGTTGGTAGATTGAAGCTTGAAAAGAGTTCGGTTTGAGTATATCGATCAGGCGTTAAACTATTGGCTAGTGATACAACATGATTTTCATCTAAATTTATTCCATCAATACGTTTTTCTACAATGCTATTAGGTCGTTCAAATGTAGATTTATCATCTGAACCCTCAAAATATTTTTTTACTATCTCTGTTGGTTGATTGCCACCAGCGTATGAAATAGGCGTATTGTCTAAATTCCCAAGCCATACACCAACTGTTTGTGCTTTTGTATACGAAATGTTCCATGCGTCAAGATTTTCTTTGCTATTGGATTTCCCAACTGTTCCAGTTTTAGAGGCTATGTCCATTTCTAGACTAGCAAGTTTTTTAGCAGTTCCACTCTTAGCGCAAGTTTTTAGCATATCTGTAAGAAGATATGCACTATCTTCTTTTATTACTTTTTCATTAGCTGTTTTATTGATATATACAAGCTTATTATTTTTATCAGTTATAAAAGAAATAAACTTTGGTTGTCTATAATATCCATTGTTCGCAAAAGTCGTGTAAGCTCCGGCAAGTTGGGCTAAATTTACTCCATAAGTCATTCCCCCCAGAGCGATGGTATAACTTTCATCTTTTTCGTCAAAGTTTATTCCCATTTGTTCGCCATATACCTTTGCTTTGTCAATGCCAACATAGGAAAGAACTTTTACAGCTGGTATATTTATTGACTTAGAAAGGGCTTCTCTTGCACTTACATAGCCTCTATAAACATTTCCAACATTTTTAGGTGTATAGTCAGATATCGTAACTTTTTCATCAAGAATTTGTGTGCATGGATAAATAATATCCTCATTTAAAGCAGGGGCATATACGAGGACTGGTTTAATACAAGATCCAGGTTGCCTTTTTGCTTCGAGTATTTTGTAACAACTGTCACCATAGAAGGCACTTATAGAGCATTTTTCATTATCTATTACTATACCGGCACTATCACAATTAAGATTTTGTGAGGTTAAAGCTTGATATAGTGCTGACTGCTTTTCTTTATTTTGATATGTATAGATTTTATATCCAGATAGTGCAATTTGTCGTGCAGGTATACCTAAAATATTCTCTGCCTCATCTATTGAAGCTTGGCTATATGAGTTTAATCTATTAATTTTATCGTGGTTTAAATTAAGATAAAGTTTTTTATCCTTAGCCATTGTATATTCTTCAATAGTAATTTTTTCATCTTTTTTCATTTCACTTAAAACGAGATTTCTTCGTTTTAGACATTTTTCGCTATTTCTAATGGGTGAATATTTGACAGGTGACTTAATCATTCCTGCAAGCATACATGATTCATCTAATGTTAAATCGTTGGCACTTTTAGAAAAGTAGTAGTTTGATGCACTTTCAATTCCATAACAATTATTACCAAAATATATGACATTTAGGTAAAATTCAAGAAGCTTATCTTTATCATACAATCTTTCAATTTTCTGAGCAAGAGCTATTTCTGTGATTTTGCGTTTGTATGTCTTTTCGCTTGAAAGTTGGGTATTTTTGATAAGTTGTTGTGTAATAGTCGATGCTCCTTCTTTTAAAGAGTGTGATTTTAAATTTGTTAGCACTGCCTTTCCTATACGTTTATAGTTTACTCCGTGGTGTTTGTAAAAATCTTTATCTTCAATAGATATAAAAGCTTGTTTTGTGTAAGGTTGCAAGCTATCAATGCTAGCGTACGCGTGATTTATTTCGTTTTCCTCTTTAATAGGTCGATTTTCATGGTCATAAATATTTAAAGTCAGTGTAGAGGAGTTTAAAACATCTTCATTTATTTCAATAGCTTTTGCATTTACATAAATAGAAGAAATATAAAGGCCCAGCCCTGACAATGCCAAAGCCAAACAAATAAAAGATAAAATTGCGAACCACTTTATAAATTTTTTCATCATTTGTTATTATGTTTAACTTTTCACAAATTATTTCTTTTATTGTAAAAAATTATTTGAAAATTTAGCACATTTATAGTATAATCTTATTACAAGTGTGCTGAAATGAAAAAAAACTTTCAGTGCAATTTAATTTAGAATTTTTACACAAAAAGAGGAAAATATGAAATATTTTATAGTTACTTATGGATGCCAAATGAATGTACACGAATCTGAAAAAATAGCAGGAATTCTTGAAAATTTGGGTTATGAATGTGCTAATGAAAGAGAGGAAGCTGATATAATTGTTTTTAATACTTGTGCAATTCGTGAAGGTGCAGAAGATAGAGTTTTTGGAAATGTTGGAAACTTAAAAAAACAAAAGAAAAAAAATAAAGACTTGATTGTTGCTGTTTGTGGTTGCATGACTCAAAAAAGTCAAACTGCACAGAGACTCTTAAATACCTTTCCTTTTGTTGATATAGTTATTGGAACATTTAATTTGCCAAAGCTAGGATATTATATTGAAGCTGTCAAAAAGGGACGTCAACTTGAAATATTAGAAGAGGGTGATATTGATGAAAGTCTTCCATATAAAAGAACTAGTGGTGAAAACGCTTGGGTAAATATTATGCAAGGTTGTAATAACTTTTGTACATATTGTATAGTACCTTATGTTAGAGGTCGTGAGAAATCTAGAAAGCCTGAAAATATTCTTCAAGAGATAAGAGATACGCTTGCAAGTGGAAAATATAATAAGATTACATTACTAGGTCAAAATGTAAATTCATACGGAAAAGATATTGAAGGTGGAATGAATTTTGCACAGTTATTAAGAGAAATATGTAAAATTGAAGGTGATTTTACAGTATCTTTTATGACTTCGCATCCAAAAGATTTGACTGATGATGTTATTGACGCAATTGCTGATGAAGATAAAGTTGAAAAATATATTCATCTTCCAGCGCAAAGTGGAAATAACAGAGTTTTAAAACTTATGAATAGAAGCTATTCACGAGAAAAATATCTTGAAATAATAAGGAAAATTAGAGAAAAAATTCCTAATTGCAGAATTACCTCAGATTTTATCGTTGGCTTTCCAACAGAAACAGAAGAGGAATTTAAGGATACTTTAAGTTTGGTTGAAGAGGTTAAATATGACAGCATTTTTGCTTTTATGTATTCGCCAAGAGAGGGTACAGTAGCAAGTAAAATGGATGGCCAACTTGATGACAAAACAAAACATGATAGAGTAAATCGTTTACTAAATCTTGAAAAAAGGTTGCAAAAGGAGGAAGGCAAAAAATGATAGTTGATAAAAAATCAGCGTCACCCGGAATGCAACAATATTTTTCGGTTAAAGAAAAATATGAAGATTGCATTGTCTTAAACAGAATGGGCGATTTTTATGAGATGTTTTTTGAAGATGCGATAGTTGCATCGAAAGAACTTGACCTTATTTTGACCAGCAAAAAATGTGGACTTGCCGAAAAAGCTCCAATGTGTGGAGTTCCTTATCATGCAGTGCAAACCTATATCGCTAAGCTTGTTGCAAATGGTCATAAGGTAGCTATTTGTGAACAACTTACTCAACCTCAGCCAGGTAAAAATGTAATGCTTGAACGTGATGTAGTTCGAGTAGTTACACCAGGCACAATAATCGAAGAAGAAATGCTTGAATGTCAGAAAAATAATTATCTCTTATCAGTTTTTAAGCAGGGCGATAAAATTGGGGTGAGTTATGTTGATATATCAACAGGCGAATTTGATGTAATGCCTTTAAGCAAAAACAATTATGAAAATGAAATAAGTGATTTAATCGCAAGAATTTCACCATCAGAAGTTATTGGTAATGAAGAAAGCTTTTCTTTTTATAACAATTTACCAATAATGAAACTCGGCTCTATAAAAAAGATGAGTAAATTTTATGAATGGGCGTTTTCTAAGAAGAGTGCAGATGAACTCTTGAAAGAGCAATTCGGTGAAAATTATGACACTATTTATGATCTTAAAGGAAATGAAACAATTATTTGTAGCGCAGGTGCATTGCTTGAATATTTAAAGGAAACTCAAAAGAAATTACTATCAAATATCAATAAAGTCAATCTTGTAAGAAATTCAAACTATATGACTATTGATTTGAATACAAGAAGAAATCTTGAACTTGTTGAAACTAATAGGGAGCGCAAAAAGTATGGTTCTATTCTTTGGGTACTTGATAAGACTAAGTCTAGTATGGGTGCAAGAGCTTTACGCAAAATGATAGATGAACCTCTACAAAATAGTAAAACTATAAATGATCGTCTTAATGG
>CARBWQ010000088.1 GCA_948949055.1 uncultured Eubacteriales bacterium
GGTACTGTTAATGTACCTGCTGTCGCTGGCTTTGGAAGAGCTGTTGAATCTGCTGTGAGAGATATTGCTATCAATCAACAAAAACTTAGAAATGTTAGAGAATATTTCCTTAAAAATGTCAATGAAAGAATTGATTATGTAATGGTTAATGGTCATCCAGTTCAAAAGGTAAATGGTATTTTAAATCTTTGCTTTGAAATGGTTGATAAAGAATCACTTTTAATGCTTCTTGATATTGAAGGAGTTGCTGTTTCTGCTGGCTCTGCTTGTACTTCAAACTCAACATTACAATCTCATGTTCTCAAAGCTATTGGTATTAGTGATGAGTTCGCAAACAGCTCCATTCGTTTCTCATTTGGTAAAAACACGACTAAGGCTGATCTTGATTTTGCCATTGATGCACTTGTAAAGTCAGTTGAAAAATTAAGATCAATTTCAGCAATAACAAAAGCAGGGAGGAGATAATTATGTTTAATGAACGCATTATGAAAAGATTTACAAATCCTAAATATGCTGGTGGTCTTAGAGGTGCTAATGGTACTGGGAAAAGTGGTGATAGCCAGTTTGGTGATTTAATTAAAATCTACATTTCTGTAAATGAAGACAATATTATCACAGAAGCTAAATTCAAAGCTTATGGTGGAGTTTGTACAATAGCTGCTTGTGATGTAGCTTGTGGACTTATTGAAGGCCGTTCTCTTGAAGCTGCTCTCAGAACTAATTATTATCAAATTCTTGAAGAACTTGGTGAAATGCCAGATAATAGAGAATATACTGCTACTCTTGCAGAAGAAGCTATCAGAAATGCTATTGAGGATTTTTATAAGAAAAAAGAAAAAGACTTGAAAGTTAAAAAGTAAAATAAGAGCTGTTTTAAGCTCTTTTTTCTTTGACAAATTGTTTATAATTAGTTTAAAGCCAAATAATGAAAAGTATAAATGACTTCTATTATTTTCATTTATTAAACTATGTATAATAAAACTCGTTTTGCACAAAATAAGCATAAGGAGGGAATTATGAAAGATGTTTTGATGTTACTTGGTTTTAGCATGGGTCTTGTAACTGGTGCATTATTATATAAATACTCTGCATGTGCAAAACAAGCTGTTGACAAAGGCGAACAAGCCATTATGAAAGAAGTTGACAAGCTAGAACAGAAAGCAAAAAAACTTAATAAAGAACAATAAAAAGTAGGCATTTGATTGCCTATTTTTTTGCTATATATTAATTTATATATATAATATTATAATAATTGTATATTGACATTTGACCTTATAGGTGATATACTATCATCAAGGGGTAGTCTGCCCTGTTTCGGATATTATATTAATGAGGTGAAAATGAAATCAGGAATTTTAAAAAAACTTACGGGACCATTAATAATGATAACTACAATTTTATCTCTTGGTGGTGGTCTTTTTTCATTTCAAAATAGTATGTATCAAACACAAATTTATGAAAAATACGCAGAAACAGATATTTTTGCTGAGCAGTACGATCAAGATTTAGAAGCTCTTAATAATGCTTATCAAAATGGTGAAATGAGTGAAAGTGAATTTGCAAAAGCTAAAAAAGAATTGAGATCAGATAAATATATAAAAGAAGTGCTAGAAAGGGATATTGAAGGCAATGAGGACTATCAAGCTATTATAAAAAGATATGAAGCTTTTTCAATTGCTGGTATATGTTCTATGCTTGCAGGAATGTTGATTTTGGCAACATTAATGACTGCCAATAGTATATCTGGAAAAAGAAAAAATAATTATCAAAACAATAACTTTCCAAGAGTTAAAAAATCCCATCCACTTATGGGAAGTTATAAACCTTCAAGCAACACTTTCAGTATAGACGATGAAGTTGATGATTTTAGAATAAACAATTATGACGATGAAGATGGCGAGGAACTACTTGAAAAATATTTTGATTATAAAAAAAATAACGAAAATTTAGATAATGATGAAAAAATAAAAACTATGAATGATTTACCAGAAAGCGAAGATGAAGTTGAAAGTTTAGACGATAATTATTAATATTCAAATTTAGGAGATTGAAATGGCATACAGAAAAACAGAAGGTGTTTTGAAAATTATAAAAGGTGTAACAAAGATGGTGGCTATTGGCATCCCAGCTTTGCTTAGTTTAGGTTCAATTAGTAGTGGTCTTACTGTTACATTCGTAGGGAGTGGTAGATATAGTAATGCAATAGATGATTTTCGCACTTCTGATACTTATGCAGAAAGACATATTAATGATTTTGAAAATTATAAAAGTCAATTTGATAATGGCGAGATTTCAAAAGAAGAGTATAAAGAAAATTTGGAGTACATGTCTAGTCAACAATATATTGTTGATCTTATTAATGAAGATAGAGAAGAAAATGCTGAACTTCAATCTATATTAAAAAATGGGAATTTATTTGTTGGTGTTGGATTGGGTGTTTTTGCAGCTTTTTGGCCAATATTTATTGGTTCAGTGTTCTTTTATGTTTTTAAAGCTGGTGATTTTTGGGACAAAGCAAAAGATGACATTATTGAAGGGCGTAAACTTATAAAAAGTGGAAATCATGAAAAAAAATCAGATGACAATATCGATGAAAGTAACTCAAATATAAATGGTGCCTATAAGGAAGATGAAGAAAAAATAGAAAGTCTTGATGAAGATTATTTATAAAAGGAGAAAATTCTATGTCAAGTGATAGATTTAAAGGATTATTAAAATCATTTCGTGGTGGGCTTAAATTGACAGTCGTACTTATACCAGCAGTGTTTGCTACTGGGGTGTTTGTTTCTGGGGTAACTTTATTAGCTATGGGAATGGGAAAATATAACAAAGTAATGGATGAATACAGCACAACTGATACTTTTATTCAAAGAGCAGCTGATGATTTTAATGAAGCACTTAACAGTCTTGCCAACAAGGAAATCTCAAATGAAGAATATGAAGAAAAGCTTCAACATTTTGGTAGTAGTGAATATAAAGAAGATTTGATCAAAGAAGATAGAGAGGAAAATTTAAAATTTCAACCTATTCTTAAACAGGCAAACTTAAAGTCAAACTGGGGACTGGGATTGCTTGTTGGTGGAATTATTTCAGCTTTTGTTGATTTTATCATATATGGTAAATACGCTTTTGAGCTTGAAGATTTGCTTATTGCTGGTAAAGAAGAAATTAAAGAAGGCTATAAGAATATGTTTGCTAAATCACGCAAAAAGGAATCAATAAATGATCAATCTTTGGTTGACACTATAAGTACAGAGAAAAAAGAAATCAAGAGTGCTTATAAAGAAGATGAAGAAAAAATAGAAAGTATAGATGAGAATTATCTATAAAAGGGAAGATTATGTTAAATTTTAAAATTAATGGTTTTAAAAAATCGTTGAAAGGTGTACTTAAAACGACAGTCGTATATTTGCCTCATATTTTGGCAATTGCCTCTATACCAATTGGTGTGACTTTAATGATAAAAGGTTTTTGTGATATTAACAAAGTGATTAGTGAGTATTGTTCGACTGAAACCTTTGTTGAAAGAAAAAACGCCGATTTGGAAAATTTGAAATATAAACTTGACAATGGAGAAATTACACCACAAGAGTATTCCGAAGGAATAGAATATTTTGAGAAAAGTAAATATGTTGAGGACTTAATCAATGAGGATAAAGAGGAGAATGTTGAGTTTCAGCGTAATCTTAAAAAATCAAATATTATAAATCATTCAGGTGGTATAGTGTTTGCAGGTGCAGCGACTTTAATGATGGCTACTATGATTATATATAAAATAAAATATAAAGAAATTGATAATATACTCAAAACTGCTAAAAAAGATATAGTTGATGGAATTAATTTGATGAAGGCAAAGAAACAAATAATTGATGACCTTAATGACTCTTCTGCTGAACAATCAACTGTTGTACCAAATGCTGGAAATATTGATAATGTAGATCAAGAAGTACTTGAAGGCATTGACGATTACTATTAATAATGTTATTATGAAATATATAAAAACACTTAATAAGAGATTGACTTGCGTCAACCAACAATCTGTCGATTGTTCTGAAACAAATTTCAGTTCTTATTATGTGATTTTAGGCTACGGCGAATCGCCAGTTCAAGCACGCTCGCAGTTTTTGAAATAAATATTAAAAAAATAAAAAAAAGAGGGCAATAGTATGTTAAAAGATAGATTTATAGGCTTTTTAAAATCTTTACGTGGAGGTCTTAAATTGGCAACCGTATTTTTACCTCTTGTTTTATCAGTAGGCTCTTTGGTGACAGGGATAACCCTTGGAATAAAAAGTAGTTGTGAATTTAACGATTTATTGGATGCCTATACTAAAACAGATGTTTTTACTGAAAGAGCTACAAATGATTTAGATGAGTTGTTAAATCAATTTTTAAACAAAGAAATTTCAAATGATGAATTTTCTGAGAAACTTGAATATTTTTCATCAGACAAATATAAAGAAGATTTGATAAATGAGAATAAAGAGGAAAATGTTGAGTTTCAACCAGTACTAAAACAGGCAAACTTAAAGTCAAACTGGGGACTGGGATTGCTTGTTGGTGGAGTTGTTGCATTGATAGTAGCAGGTGTCCTCTATGGTACATTAACGGATGGTTTTTATGATTTAGCTGATTCAGCAAAAGATGATATTAAAGATGGTTATAAAGAAATGTTTGCTAAGTTAAAAAAAGATAATTTATATAAAAATTATGCCTCTACTGATTCGGCGACTTACTCAAATCAGCCAGAAGAGAAAAGTATTTATAAAGAATAGGAAGAAAAAATAGAAAGTATTAATG
>CARBWQ010000089.1 GCA_948949055.1 uncultured Eubacteriales bacterium
TAGGTAGTGACAAATTACAGATTATTGTTAAAAATATTAGACATGAAATAGAAAATTTAGGTGGAAAAGTACTTTTTTCTAGAAAAATGACCGAAATTATAGTCGAAAACAATAAATTAATTGGAGTTATCAGCACAAACCTAATAAATGGAGATGAAGAAAACTTATACACTGACCACCTCCTTTTGTGTCTTGGACATAGTGCAAGAGATAGTTTCAAAATGCTTTACAATCACAATATTTTTATAAAGCAAAAGCCTTTTGCAATGGGAGTAAGAATAGAGCAATTACAAGAGGATATAAATGAAGGTCAATATGGAATAAATTATGACAAACGTCTTCCAAATGCTGATTATAAACTTGTAGTACATCTACCAAACGGAAGAAATGTATTTACCTTTTGCATGTGCCCTGGTGGTCAAGTTGTCGCATCTTCATCAGACGATAATGAGATAGTAACAAATGGAATGAGCTATTTCGCCCGTGATGGTAAAAATGCAAACTCAGCTCTATTGGTCAACGTAACAACTGATGATTTCGGTTCTGATCACCCTCTTGCAGGAATAGAGTTTCAATCTAAATATGAAAAACTAGCCTATCAAATTGGTAGCAATAATTTTGTAGCGCCTGCTCAATCGGTTGGCGAATTTTTAGGAAAAAGCAAACAATCAAAGGTTTTACAAACAACCTACAAGCCAAATATTAAATTGACTGACATATCAAAATGTCTACCAGATTTTGTAACCAAAAGCTTAAAAGAGGCATTGCCTCTTTTAAATCAAAAATTAAATGGATTTGCAAAAAATGAAAATCTACTTGTAGCAATTGAGTCAAGAAGTAGTTGTCCTATTACAATAGTTAGAGATGAAAACTATCAAACTAATGTCAAAGGCATTTATCCTATTGGAGAAGGTGCTGGCTATGCTGGTGGAATTATTACAAGTGCACAGGATGGAATAAAAGTTGCAGAATCAATATATTATTCTTTAAAATAACACATAAAAGTAGTAGGCTAAGTGCTATAAACTTTAAAAAACACAAATAGTGCTGTTAGAATCAAAATCACACTGTAAATAATTAAAGCTAAACTCTTAAAATTTAATAAATCAAATTATTTAGCATTAGAGAGAAATTAAGAAAAAAAGAAAACCTAAGCCATCATTTGGTTTAGGTTTTTTCGCTAGTTTCAAAAGTAAGCGACTATCCTACTTTTTAATTAGATATTTCTTTCATCATCATCTTCTATGTCATCTAAAAAGTCTAATAATTCTGTATTGTTAGCTTGATTAACAGATTGTGAAATTTCTAATTGTCTTTTAAGTTCTTTTTTAGCTTCTTCGCTTAAATCTGTTGTTTCAAATAAAGCATTCATAAGAGCTTTATTTAAATCTTGTTCTGTTAAATTATCAATATCATCATCCATGCCTTCAACAATTTGATCTGATACCTTTTCAAAGAAATCTGCAAAAACTTCTTCCTTAGTATTTCCCTTATTACCAAGACTTCCCAAAAGTGAAGCCAACATATCTTCTTCTGAAATAGAAGTGTTCATATCATCAACAAAATCTTGTTCAAGTTCTATACTTCTAACAATAGCTCTTGCAGCACCTTCTTGGGCAATTCTATTATTTTCTTCAAAAGTTAAACCAACACTAGTAGCTCTTCCTGGTTCTTTTTGTTCAATCTTTTCAATTTCCTCAGACAAAACTTTTAATGTTTCTAATATAACACAAATTTGTTGTCTGCCATCTTCATCATTTGCCATCATTTCAAAGAGCATTCCATCTTTTAAAAGTTGTTCTGTCAAAACCATCAACTCATTGTCAACGTTGTTAGATTCAAATTTTCTCAACTTTTCAAAACTTTCTGCAATTTCTTGTTTAACTTGCTTAATAAATTCACTCTTCTTCATAAATTTCTCCTTTTTATTTGAAACTATCTATTTAAAGTTAATAAATCCATTTCATATGTAATTATTATACCACAAATAATTATAATGTCAACATTTTTTTATCAATGAAAAAAGTGGCATAAAACCACTTTAATTCCACTGCCAATCTTCAATTTCTGGCATATCGACACCAAATTCGGCAATATATTTCTTATGCTCAATTAGTTTTCCATTGATTTCGTCCACTAATTTTTTATTTTTTATCTTTAATTTATCAATAATTTCAAGAAGCAAATGATATCTATCTATTTCATTTTGCACACGCATATCGAAAGCTGTTGTTATACTTCCCTCTTCCTTATAGCCATGAACTGAAATATTCTTATTTTTTCTAGAACAAGTAAGTTGATGAATAAATTTAGCATATCCATGGAAGTTGAAAATGATTGGTTTATCGATGGTAAAGAGTTCATCAAATTCCTCATCAGAAAGCCCATTAGGATGAAGTTTGTTGCTTTCAAGTTTCATAAGATCTACGACATTTATAAATTTAACTTTTACCTTAGGAAGATATTCTTTTATGAGAGAAATAGTTGCAAGAGCTTCTAGTGTTGGAGTATCACCAGCACAAGCAAGAACTATATCAGGTTTTTCATCGCCTGATGTACTAGCCCATGTCCATTCACTCGCTCCATTCTTTAAGTTTTCAATAGCTTCATCCATTGTAAGCCATTGCCATCTTGGATGCTTAGATGCTACAATAACATTTATATTATTTAAAGTTGATTGACAATGATCATAACAAGCAATCAATGAATTAGCATCTGCTGGAAGATAAATACGAGTTATATCAGACTTTTTATTTGCTACATGCTCTAAAAATCCAGGTTCTTGATGGGTGTATCCATTATGATCTTGTTGCCAAACATTTGAAGTTAAAACAAGGTTTAAGGAAGAAATAGGTTTTCGCCAAGGAAGTTCTCTCGTAACTTTAAGCCATTTTGCATGTTGTGAAACCATACTATCAACAACTCGAATAAAGGCTTCATAACTAGCAAACATTCCATGTCTGCCTGTCAAAAGATAACCTTCAAGCCAACCTTCACAAGCATGTTCACTAAGATAACTGTCCATCACTCTGCCATCACTAGAAAGAAACTCATCATTTTCAATGATACTTGCATTAAAATCTCTATTAACAGCCTCAAAAACATGATGCAATCTATTAGACATAGCCTCATCTGGGCTGAAAATACGATAATTTCTTGCATCCTCGTTGAGTTTAAACACCTCACGAATATAATTACTAAGTTCAAGCATGTCTTGCTTTTTAACTTTGCCGCGTCCCTCTATTTCAACTGCAAGTTTTTTAAGAGAAGGCAATTTGATTTTGCTTGCACCACAATTTGTATAAGGACAGGCAGAAATACGCTTATCACCCTTAGGTAAAATTTCTGCGATATCCTCTTTTAGTTTGTAATTTTCATCAAAAAGTTCACTCGCATTATAACTTTTCAGCCAAGCTTCAAGTTGTTCAAGATGTTCTGGCTTTGTCATAGGAATTGGCACTTGATGGGCTCTAAATGAACCTTCAATCATATTTCCATCTACCTCTTTTGGTCCTGTCCAGCCCTTTGGCGTACGAAGAACTATCATTGGCCAAATAGGACGTTCAGTAGCGTTACCTTCCCTAAATTGTCTTTGAATGGACTTGATTTTTGTAATACACTTATCCATAGCCTTTGCCATTTTTAAGTGCATTTTCTTTGGTTCTTCACCTTCAACGAAAATTGGTTCCCAGCCACATCCACATAAAAAGCTGGTTAATTCTTTCTTGCTTATTCTTGACAAAATTGTAGGGTTAGAAATTTTGTATCCATTCAAATGTAAAACTGGAAGAACTGCACCATCTGTTTTTGGATTTAAAAACTTATTTGAATGCCATGAAGTTGCAAGTGGGCCTGTTTCAGCCTCACCATCACCAACTATAACAGTTGCAATTAAATCCTTATTATCAAGTACAGCACCAAAACCATGAAGAAGTGAATAACCAAGTTCACCACCCTCATGAATAGAACCAGGAGTTTCAGGTGCAACATGTGAAGAAACTCCACAAGCGAAAGAAAATTGTTTGCAAAGTTTAGTCATTCCCTCTTTATCTTGGCTTACATTAGGATAAACTTCGCTATAAACTCCCTCTAAATAAGAATTTGAAACAAAGAAATTGCCACCATGTCCCGGACCAGAAATTAACATCATGTTAAGGTCATATTTTGTAATAACCCTATCAAGATGAGCATAAACAAAATTTTGTCCTGGCACAGTTCCCCAGTGTCCAACTATCTTTTTCTTAACTTGGTCAGCACTAAGAGGTTCTCTTAAAAGAGGATTGTCTAAAAGATAAAGCTGTGCAACTGAAAGATAGTTGCATGCACGAAAATATCTATCAAGTTTTTCTAAATAACTTTTGTCAAGCATTGATTTATTCATAAATTTTTCTCCTTATTTTAAATTATTGTTGGCTATTCTTTAATTTTATATAACAATTATAGCATAATCCATCATAGCTTTCATTGCCACCGATAAAAAATTCATCACCATCTGTAACAAGTTTTCCATTAATAATTCTAGCATTGACGGTAGCCTTTTTTCCACATTTACAAACCGACTTTATTTCTGTCATAGAATCGGCAATTTCAACCAAACGTTTACTACCTTCAAAAAGTTCGGTCTTATAATTTGTGAGAAGTCCATAACAAAGTACAGGAACTTTCTGAGAAATTTCTTTCAGCTCATTAACCTGCTCTCTTGTCAAAAATTGAGCCTCATCTATTATTATTACAGATTGAGGT